>CAIXAA010000972.1 GCA_903917305.1 uncultured Myxococcales bacterium
ACTGAAGGCATCCACGTGGAATTGCTGTGGGATACGCCGGGCGACCCGGACAAGACGGACACCGGGCCGAGCGCCGGCTCCGACCTCGACCTGCACTTCGCCAACCAGGCGAAGTTCTGCTCGGATCAGTCGCTGCCCTGCTACACCAAGACCTGCCAGGATCCGCCGGAGATGTGCGGCGCCAAGAAGTGCGCGTGCCAGCCCGACGTCGACAAGGACGGCGAGCCGGACCCGTGGTTCCATAGTCTTTACGACTGCTTCTGGTTCAATCCCACGCCGAACTGGGGAAGTCTGGTCGACCACGCCGACGACCCACGCCTGGACCTCGATGACACCGACGGTTGGGGTCCGGAGAACCTGAACCTGCCGTCACCAGAGTACAATGTGCAGTACACCGTCGGTGTGCACTACTGGGACGCGCATTCGTTCGGTGATTCGACGGCGACGGCGAACATCTATATCTTAGGTGAGTTGAAGGCCACGCTGTCGCAAGCCTTGAGCGAGTGCGACATGTGGTGGGTCAAGCGGATCGCGTGGCCGTCGGGCGATCTCGTCGACATTCCGGGCACCGCCGCGGGCGGCAGCGGCAAGGTGACGCCGAAGTACAAGAGCACTTTCGCGACCACGCTCGGCGGTGTCTGCGGCAAGTAACGGCAAGCAAAGGGACTTGATGAAGGAACCTCGGATCTCTCGGCTTCTCGCTGGCCTTTCCTTCCTCGCCTGTCTCGGGTGCTCGACGACGCCGACCGCGGGCGCCTGTTCCACGGCCAACAGCAAGATCGACCTCGCCGCGCAGCTCGACCTGCGCGACCAGTCCGGCGTGCCGGCAGCGGCGAAGTATGCCGAAGATGTGTCCTCCTTCGCGCCGGGCGTGACCAAGGACTACATCTTCGTCGTCAAGAACATCGCCAACGCGACGACCGCCAAGGCGCTGACGATCAAGGCGATCGCGCTGACCGAGACGGGGCCGGACGACAAGCCGGTGGCGGTTGCCGCGTACTCGTGCATCGGGCCGAACAACCTGCCGTGCGACCAGGCGGTCTGGCCGGCGATCATCCCGAGCGGCTTCGACAAGAACTGCAAGCCGACCGGCGCCGTCGAGTCCGTGAACATCAAGATCCGGCTGACGGTTCCGGCCGACAGCCAGCTGCACCAGGCCAAGGTGGCGATCACCTTCGACGGCGATCCGAGCTTCAAGAACACCCCGAAGGTCATTGCGTTTGCCATGGCAGCCGGCGTGCCCAAGCTGGACTGCGCGCCGCAAGTGGACTTCGGTCACATGGTGACCGGTGACAAGAACGTGCAAGTGCTCAAGTGCCTGAACAGCGGGTCGGCGGCGGCCGATGTGTCGAAGATCGACTTGCTGACCAAGGGCATGCCGCTGACCTTGACGTTCGGCGGCGCGACGGTGACGCCGGCGCAGGTCTACGAGGGCACGCCGCCGGTATCGGTGCCCGCCGGATCTTCGCTTGAAATTACGGCGAATTTGGGTCCACTCACGTCGGACGACATGCAATCGGCGACGATGGAGCTGTCGAGCAACGACTCCTCGCACCCGCTCATCAACGTGAAGTTCGTCGTGAATTCTGGCGCTTGTCTGACGATGGACCCGGTGTCGTACGACTTCGGTCCGGTCGCGGTCGGCCAGCCGACCACGCAGCCGGTCAAGCTGACGAGCTGTGGTACGGGCCCCGTCACGATCACCAAGATAGCGAGCAGTTCTCCTGGCTTTGCGGCGGATTGCACCGGCAGCTGCTTCGTGAACAGCCAGTGCCCCACGGATGCGGCGCCGCTGGTCATGCCGTCCTTGGGGACGCCCTGCACGTTCCTGGCGACCTACACGCCGAGCCAGGTCGGGGAGACGGCGGCGGGCCAGATCGACATCGTGAGCGACGCCGGCGCGGACAAGCACCTGATGCTGCAAGGTAAAGGCACGCAAGCCGAGGGCTCGACGCCGTGCATGGTGGTCAAGGTGGTACCGCCGACGGGCGGCACGTTTGCGCTCGAGAGCGGCAAGACCGTGGTGCCGCAGTCCGTGCTGCAGTTCGACGCCTCGTGCTCCAAGGCCACGGCCGGACACGTGATTTCGAAGTGGAAATGGACGATTCTCCAGCAGGCGCAGGGCAACTACACGAACTTCATGCCGTCGCCGCAGGCCAAGACCGTCACGTTCCAGCCGAACGTCGCCGGCAACTACAAGATCTCCCTGGACATTACCGATGACGTGGGCACGCCGGGTGGCAAGACGCTGGTGTTCGAGTTCTCCGTGGTGCCGGACGACATGCTGCACGTGGAGCTGACGTGGGAGACGCCCGCCGACAAGGACCTCACGGACAATGTCGGCACCGACCTCGATCTGCACGTCGCGCACCCGAACGCGGCGAGCCAGGCCGGCCAACAGGACTACGACAAGAATGGCGAGCCGGATCCTTGGTTTGCCAAGTGCTACGATTGCTTCATTTTGGACAGGACGCCGGAGTGGGGCGACCCGCAGGATCCGGACGACAACGCCACGCTCGACCTGGATGCACAGGACAGCCACGGGCCAGAGAACATCAACATGAAGACGCCGGAGGCCGATTTCCTCTACCACATCGGCGTCTACAACTGGTCAGGCGGCGCGTGGACCAATAGCCCGACCACGCCGCGCATCCGCGTCTACCTCGACAAGGTCCTGGCGCTCGACAAGACCGGGCCCGTGATGGTCTCCGGCGACATGTGGTGCGCGGCGCGCGCGTCCTGGAGCGACAAGACCCAGCAGATCCTGAACTGCAAGGGCGCTGGCAGCGACGGGAACGTGCTCACGCACAAGTACCCCGTCAAGGTGGCCGGACTGGCGTGCCAGTAAGCCCGCCGATCGCGCACGGCGACATTGTTCGAACTTTTTTTGCATCCACAGCCACTTGACTCTTGACCGTAGCCCCGAGGAGGGTGTAAGTCACCGCCCATGCTCGCCATTGAGGACAGAGCACCGGATGCTTCTGGACCCCAACACTTTCTTGCGAAGGAATCCCGCCATGACCAAGTCTGACCTGATTGAAAGCGTCGCGCAGAAGGCCACCCTCACGAAGGACAAGGCCAGCATCGTCGTCAACTCCATCTTCGACCTCATGGTCGACGCGATGAAGAAGGGCGAGCGCATCGAGATCCGCAACTTCGGCAACTTCACCGTGCGCAAGTACCCGGCGTACACGGGCCGCAACCCCAAGACGGGCAAGCCGGTCTCCGTGGGCCCGAAGCGCATGCCGTTCTTCAAGGTCGGCCTCGAGCTGAAGAACCGCGTCGACAACAAGAAGTAGTTCCGCGGCCAGTGCCTGGTTCCGTGGCGCCCTAACGCGCCCGCTCCGGCGATCCGGCTTTCAGCCGCCATGCGGGTTGAGGCCGGCTCTGCTCTGAGCAGCCAGACGTCTGTGCTTGAATGATGCTCACGCCTCGCGATCGCTCTGTCGATCGCGGGGCGTGTTGCTTTTTGCTCCGAGCGTTGCCATCTTTGCGCGCCCTGCCCTGGAGGTGCCTCATGTCAATTCCCACGCTTCCCATTGCCCTGCCCGACCTGCCCGTAGCCACGGTGCGGGAGATCGCCCACTTCGACGGCCAACGCGTGCAGATTCGCGGCTGGCTGTATGGCCGGCGCTCCAAGGGCAAGCTCCACTTCCTGCAGATCCGCGATGGTTCCGGCCTGATCCAGGCGGTCATGTCGCGCGCCGACGTCGATGAAGAGACGTTCGCGCGCGCCGATCGCCTGACGCAGGAGACCAGCCTCATCGTCACCGGCACCGTGCGTGCCGACGCGCGCGCGCCCAGCGGCTTCGAGCTGTCCTGCGACGGCCTCGAGATCGTCTCGCTCGCGGCGCCCGACTACCCGATCTCGCCCAAGGATCACGGCACGGCGTTCCTGATGGACCACCGGCACTTGTGGATCCGCTCGCGGCGCCAGCACGCCATCCTCAAGGTGCGCGCGCGCATCGTGAAGTCTATCCGCGACTTCTTCGACAACCAGGGCTTCACGCTGCTGGACACGCCGATCTTCACGCCGAACGCTTGCGAAGGGACCTCGACGCTGTTCGAGACCGACTACCACGGGCAGAAGGCGTACCTCAGTCAGTCCGGGCAGTTGTACAATGAGGCCAACGCGATGGCGTTCGGCAAGGTCTACACGTTCGGGCCGACGTTCCGCGCGGAGAAGTCCAAGACGCGCCGGCACTTGACCGAGTTCTGGATGGTCGAGCCCGAAGCGGCGTACATGGACCTCAAGGGCACGATGGATCTCGCCGAGGATCTGGTCTGCACGATCGCCCGCGAAGTGCTGGCGGATTGCGGACCGGAGCTCGACACGATCGACACGATTCGCAGCGAGGCGGAGGAGCAGCGGCAGCTCAAGCCCCGGCGCGAGGCGCTGGCGGCGATCCAGAAGCCGTTCGTGCGCATGGACTACGGCGACGCGGTCAAGCGCCTGCAGGAGCTGGGCAGCGACATCCAGTTCGGCGACGATCTCGGCGGCGATGACGAGACGATCCTGACGCAGCAGTACGATCGGCCGATGCTCGTGAACCGCTATCCGTCTGAAATCAAAGCCTTCTACATGAAGAAGGACGCGAGCGATCCGGTGCGCAGCCTCTCGGTCGACATGCTGGCGCCGGAAGGCTACGGCGAGATCATCGGCGGCGGGCAGCGCGAGGACGACTACGACACGCTGGTGGCGGCGATCCAGAAGCATGGGCTGCCGATGACGGCGTTCGACTGGTACCTCGATCTGCGCAAGTACGGCTCGGTGCCGCACGCGGGCTTCGGGCTCGGGCTTGAGCGCACGGTCGCGTGGGTGTGCGGGCTGCCGCACGTGCGCGAGACGATCCCCTTTGCGCGCCTGATGGATCGCCTGAGCCCGTGACCGCAACTGCTGCGGCGCAAGGCAAGATCGCCCTTTGGTTTGACACGGATTCGGGGCCGGGCTAGCTTGCGCGGACGTGTCGCTGGGCTGGGACAGGGTTGTCCCGGCGCGTTGTCACGGGCCTTCGCCGCGCGCCATGCCGCTCGGTCTTGGGCTTTGTCCAGGTCGGCTGGCCTGTGTACACAGCGACTTCCCGCAGGCGGACGCGGGCATAGCAGCGGTCGTGACGTCCCATGATTGAACCCGCCGAGGCTGCCGAGCCCACCGACGTCGCCGCCGCCGCTTCTGCTGGCGAATCCGGCGGAAAACGTCCGGCCCGCAGTGCCAGGTCCGGCAAGACGCTCGTGCGCGAAGTCTTCGGCTTGACCGACGTCGGTCTGGTGCGCGAAGGCAACGAAGACGCGCTGCTCATGCTCGGCGAGCAGGGCCTGTTCGTCGTCGCCGACGGCATGGGCGGACACGCGTGCGGCGAAGTCGCGTCGGCGTTCACGATCGAAGCCATCCGCGCCTTCTACCACTCCGCCGAGATCACCCAGCGGGTGCGCGCCGCCCATCGCCGCACGCGCGGCGGCAAGGGCAATGCCAACCAGGACACCAGCTTCCACGCGCTGCGCCTTCGCAAAGCCGTTGAAAGCGCGAACATTTCCGTTTACCGCCTCGCACAGCAACACGAGCAACTGCGCGACATGGGCACCACCGTGGTCGCGACGGCGTTCTGCGGCGGCCGCGTGTACGTGGCCAACGTCGGCGACAGCCGCGTGTACCGGATGCGCCGCGGGGAGCTGCTGCAGCTGACCGACGACCACTCGCTCCTCAATGAATACCTGCGGATGAACCTCCTGCGGCCCGAGGATGCGGAGTCGTTTCCCTACAAGAACGTGATCGTGCGGGCGCTTGGCTTGCAGGAAGCCGTGACGGTGGACATCACGATGTCGACCGTGCTGGTCGGCGACCAGATCCTGTTGTGCACGGACGGGCTGACCGACCTCGTGCGCGACCACGAGATCTGCGACATCCTGGCCAAAGCGCCGACGGCGGAGGCCGCCTGCCACCGGCTGACCGACATGGCCAAGTCGCGCGGCGGCCACGACAACATCACCACGCTGATCATCCGCATCCACGAGAGCGAAGCGCAGTTGCCCAAGAAGCTGGCGCCGCTGCACATTCCGCCGCCGCCGCGATCTGCGCCGGGCAGTGGTGCGGCGCCGAGCATTCCGCCGCCGCCCGCCGCGCCCGCGCCGCAGGGATAGTGGCGATCCCCTTTCCTTTCACGAGACTGCAAGAGCCGCCGCCCGCCATGCGGCGCTGGACACTTGCCAGGAGTTGCCCATGAACAGCCGACGTTACAAAGTCGCGGTCCTCGGTGCCACGGGCGCAGTGGGCCGCGAGATGCTGACCGTGCTCGACGAGCACCGCTTCCCGGCCGAGGACGTCATCGCCCTGGCGTCGGCACGCTCGGTCGGCGAAGAAGTGGAGTTCGGCAAGCGCAAGCTCAAGGTCCGCGCCGCCGTGCCGGAGGCGTTCGACGGCATCGACATCGTGCTGGCGTCGGCGGGCTCCGCAGTCTCCAAGGAGCTGCTGCCGGAGGCCGCGCGCCGCGGCTGCCTGTGCATCGACAACTCCAGCGCTTTCCGCATGGTGCCCGAAGTCCCGCTGATCGTGCCGGAGGTGAACGGCGACGCCCTCGAAGGCCACAACGGCATCGTGGCCAATCCGAACTGCTCGACGATCCAGATGGTGGTGGCCTTGAAGCCGCTGCACGACGCCGGCGGCCTGACGCGCGTCATCGTCACGACCTACCAGAGCGTCTCCGGGGCCGGCAAGAAGGGCATCGACGAGCTGAGCGCCCAGACCATCGCGCTGTTCAACCAGAAGCCGTTTGAAGTCAAGGTTCACGCCGCGCGCATCGCCTTCAACGTGATCCCGCAGATCGGCACGTTCGGCGCCGACGGCTACACGGACGAAGAGTGGAAGCTGGTCAATGAGACGCGCAAGATCATGGGCTTGCCGGATCTGCCGGTGTGTCCGACGGTGGTGCGCGTGCCGGTGTTTGCCGGGCACAGCGAGTCGGTCATCGTCGAGCTGGAGCGGCCCCTGACGCCGGACGCGGCGCGCGCGTTGCTGCAGGCGGCGCCGGGCATCGTCGTGGTCGACGATCCGTCGCAGAAGCGCTACCCGATGCCGATCGACTGCGCCGAGAAGGACGCGGTGTTCGTCGGGCGCATCCGGCGCGACGTGTCGCGGCCCGGCGGCCTGGCGATCTGGGTGGTGGCGGACAACCTGCGCAAGGGTGCCGCGACCAACGCGGTGCAGATCGCGGAGCTGGCGGTGGCGCGCGGGCTCGTGCACGGCGCGCGGCCGGTGGCGCAAGCGTAGGTTCGTGCCATTTTGGCACGGTCCGGTGCGCACAAGCGGCCTTGCGTGCCGGAACGGCAAGGCCAAGGCGGAGCGAACAGTGGGAAGCACTTGCACCTGCGCTGGTTTTTGGCGACGGTGCTTGGCACGGCCCGTGCATCGTCACGCGCTGGTTGCGATCCACCTCGTGCAGGGCGCGCGGGCATCGCACGGAGGCAGGCCATGAGTCGAGTGGGCGAGCGAAAGGCGGGCATGGCGGCGTGCACCGAGGGGCCAGCGCGGCGGACGGGTCGCTGGCTCGCCTTGGCGGTGCTGGTCCTGGCCACGGCCTCGGCGGCGCCGGCGCAAGCGCTGACGATCACTCTCAACAGCATCGCCGCGCAGTCTGGCTCGGGCTTCACGCTGCGCGACCGCTTCGGCCTGGTGCCCTCGACGGTCGGCAGCGCGCTGGTCTCGCACATCATCAACATCGACGACTGCACGTACTACCAGGCGCAGAAGACGCCGATCATCGACATCAACTGGAGTTGGACGGACAAGCCGGCGCTGCAGCTCACG
>CAIXAA010000973.1 GCA_903917305.1 uncultured Myxococcales bacterium
CCGTGCACGCGTTCACGTTGCCGCTCTTGTCCATGGCCTTGTAGTGCACGAACGTCTTGCCCAGGCTGTAGAGCCCAAGCGCATCGCTGATCACCGGCAGGATCCCGTCACACTGGTCCAGCGCCTGCAGCACCGGCATCTGCACCTTGGCACTGCCCGCGACGCACTCCGCCTGCCGGGCTGGCGGGCACAGGTACTGCGGCCGCAGCGTGTCGACGACCTGTACGCTCGTGGCGTCGCTGACGGTGCAGATCTGGTCACTGACAATCAGGGTGCGGTAGTTCATCCCCAGCGGAAACAGCTGGCTGGGCTGCACCGGCGTGGTCGGCCCCTGGCCCCAGTTGTAGGTCATCAGGTCGCCATCCGGGTCCCACGCCGTGCCGTTCAGGACGGCGGAGGCACCGCCATCGGTGCACTCCAGGACCTGCGGCGGGCCGGCCGAGACCACCGGGCACGCATTCTGCGGCGTGTCCGGCACCGTGCTGCACGGCCCCAAGCGCACCGCAATGCTGTCGAAGTAGGCCAGTGGCGGTCGCGCGGGCACGCGGGCTGCGCCCTCCCACAGCATGTCCTTGAGCTGGATGCGCACGGTCGAGAACGGCAACGTCACGGTCGCGCTGTACTTCTGCCAGCCGTCGACGGCCAGGACGGGCGTGGTCGGCGGCCCCAAGCCGGTCTCGAAGCCGGCGTGGCCGAGCAGCCAGTTGTCGCCCTGGTCGTTCCACGCGGCGTCGAAGCGCTCGATGCCGAGGAAAGGCCAGGCGCCGCTGACCCAGTTGATCCACGCGGAGACGCACAACGTCGCGCCGGGCGGCACGGTGAGGATGGGCGAGAAGTACGTGCCGCCGTTGTCGCCGTGCGAGAGCAGCTGGCTGTGGTCAGGCGTCGGCGCGCTCGGGTCGAGCGGCAAGGTGACGGGGTCATTGGCGCCGGTCTTGCTGGTCCAGCCGTCGGTGCCGTTCTCCCAGGTCTCCAGGTAGAACGGCGTGGCGGCCCAGGCGGAAGCAGACCAGGCGAACGCTGCTGTCGCGGCGCAGAGGATGGCAAGCGCAAAGCGTTGGAACATGAGCGCACCTCGACATCGCCGGCAGCAGCCAGACCGGATCCGGACCCGGCTGCTTGTGCCAGCAGCAGGGACGGTCAGGCACCGACGGCGTCGACTCGCGAAGTCGTTCCGCAGCACGGCGCACAGCCGCCCGAGGGGGATCGCCCTTCCCGCGATGGGAGGGCTTCCCCGAGTATGGCGATCGCAAGGCTGCGCAGGTGCGTGCATTTGTAGACTTGTCTGTGGAAATCGAGGTACCAGGGGAATCGCGGGCAGCTGGAAGGGGTTGAGGGCCGCGGACCACCGCCGCGGGGCCCCCGGATTCCATCACGCGACGATCCGCAGCAGCGCGGCAACCTTGCGTGACGCCTGCAAAAAACTGGCGGCAAGGCGCCGTGCAGCCGCGCTGGATTCCCGCATATCCACCTGAATTCACAAGATTTTCACAACGACATCCATGCTGGGCGGCCGGCACCTTGCGGCCAGCCTTCGCAGCCCCTATCTTCGTGCCGAACCTGTTCCCAGCCTGCGGTCGCTGCGCCCCGTGCGCCGACGCAGCAGTTTGACGCCCCTCACGTCAGGGGCGACGCCGCGAGGTGGTCGTCATGGCCAGCGACACGACCCCATTCCCGCTCGGCGGAGCCGACTTGGGCGCTGCGGACCTGGAGTTGGAGCAACTGCGCGTGGTCTTCGACCTCTGCGCCGACGCGATCTTCATCCTCGATGCCGCCGGCCGCATCATCGAGGTCAACCGCGTCGCCTGCGAGCGCTATGGCTATGCCCGCGAAGAGCTCCTGCAAGAGCCCATCTGGCTGATCTACACGCCGGCGGAGCGGCCGCTGATCCCGGCACGCATGGCCAAGGTGGTGCGCGAAGGGACCGCGGTGTTCGAGGCCGTGCACCAGAGCCGGGATGGCCGCACGATCCCAACGGAGGTGAACTCGCGCTTTGCCCGCATGGGCAGCGCGCAGTTCTTCGTGAGCAGCTGCCGCGACCTCACGGAGCGCGAACGCAGCGAAGCCAACGCGCGGCTGACGCAATTCTCGGTCGACCACGCCGCGACCGCCATCGCCTGGATGGACGCGTCCGGGACCATCGTCTACCTCAACCACACCGCGAGCGAGCGCACTAGCGGGGACGTGCGCGGCCGCAAGATGTGGGAGTTCGACCTCGACTTCTCGCCGCAGCGCTGGCACGCACACTGGAACCAGCTAAAAGCGCAGGGATCCTTGCAGACCGAGCACACGCTGGTCGGGCTCGACGGGCGCGTGGCGTGGATGCTGACGACCTCGAGCTACCTGGCCTTGGACGACCGCGACTACGAGGTGGCCATCAGTGTCGACATCACCGAGCGCAGGCAGGCGGAGGAGACGCTGCGCCGCACGGCCGAGCGCCTGGCCTTGCACATCGACCACACGCCGCTGGCGTGCATCGAGTGGGACGAGCACTTCGAGGTCATCGAGTGGAATGCGCGCGCCGAGCAGATGTTCGGCTGGTCGCGGGCGGAGGCGCTGCACCGCAAGGCGGTCGACCTGTTCGTGGCGCCGGAGCAGCGCGAGCGCGCGGAGCAGCGCTGGGCGGAGCTCTGGCACAGCGGCGGCCATTTCCAGGGGCCCGGCGAGAACCTGACCAAGGACGGGCGCCGCGTCCACACGGAGTGGTACAGCACGGCGCTGCGCGACAGCGAAGGCCGCGTCATCGGCGTGGCCTCGCTCGTCAAGGACTCGACGGCCCGCGTGCAGGCCGAGGCGGCGTTGCGCCAGCGCGAGGACGTGCTGCGCTCGACCGTCGCCTCGATGGACGACCTCGTGTTCGTCGTCGACAAGGAGCGCCGCTTCGATGAGTTCTTCCAGCCGCAAAAGGCGGGTGACCTCTACGTGCCGCCCGAGCAGTTCCTGGGACGGACCATCGACGACGTGATGCCGCCTGAAATCTCAGCGCAATTCCGCCGCGCCATCGACACGCTGGCGTACACCGACGCCGTGCAGGTCATCGACTACTCGCTGCGGTTGCCGGGTGGGGAGCGCTCCTACAGCGCCAAGGTCTCGCGCCGTCTCGACGCCAAGGGTGCCTACGCCGGCGCGGTCATCGTGGCGCGCGACGTGACCGAGCAGCTGCGCGCGGCGGCAGAGCGGCGCGAACTCGAATTGCAGATGCAGCGCGCGCAGAAGCTGGAGAGCCTGGGCGTGCTGGCCGGCGGCATCGCGCATGATTTCAACAATCTCCTGATGGTCATCCTGGGGCACGTCGATCTGGCGCTGCTCGACGCGCCGCCCAGCTCCCCGGTGCGCCCCGATCTCGTCGAGATCGACAAGGCGGCGCGGCGCGCGGCGGATCTCAGCCGCCAGATGCTGGCCTATGCGGGCAAGGGCAAGTTCTTCGTCGAGCGCGTGCGTCTCGACAAGCTGATCGTCGACATGGTGCACATGCTCGACGTGGCGGTGTCGAAGAAGGCGACGCTGCGCCTGGATCTGGCCCCGGACCTGCCCAGCGTGGACGTGGACGCCACGCAGATCCGCCAGGTGGCGATGAACCTCATCCTCAATGCTTCCGAGGCGATCGGCGATCAGCCGGGCGTCATCACGGTGCGCATCACGGCGATCGAGTGCGACGTGACTTTCCTGCGCACGCTGGCGCTGGCCGGCGACCTGCGCGCGGGGCCGTATGTGGTGCTCGAAGTCAGCGACACCGGCTGCGGCATGGACGAGGCGACGACGGCGCGCATCTTCGAGCCGTTCTTCAGCACGAAGTTCACGGGGCGCGGCTTGGGGTTGGCGGCGGTGCTCGGCATCGTGCGCGGCCATCGCGGCGCCATCGAGGTGCGCAGCAAGCCGGGCGAGGGCTCGACGTTCCGCGTCCTGCTGCCAGCTGCGGCGCCCGCGGTCCGTGCGGGTGTCGCCGCGCCGCCCGCCGCGCGTGAGTGGCTGGGATCCGGCACGATCCTGCTGGCGGACGACGAAGAAGCCGTGCGCCGCGTCGCGGGCGTGATGCTGGAGAAGCTCGGGTTTCGCGTCGAGACGGCGGCGGATGGCCAGGAGGCGCTCGACCTGTTTCGCGCGCGGCCGAGCGACTTCGCCTGCGTCGTGCTCGACGTGACGATGCCGCGCCTGGGCGGCGGCGAGGCGCTGCGGGCGATGCGCGAGATCCGCAAGGACGTCCCGGTCATCCTGGTCAGCGGCTTTAGCGAGCAGCACGTCCTCAAGCAGCTGGGCGCGGCCACCTGGTCGGGCTTCGTGCAAAAGCCGTTCTTGATGGAGTCGCTGCGGACTTGCCTGCGCAAGGTGCTCGAGCCGCCGACCTGACCATCGACCTGAACCCTGCGTCAGCGCGTTGGTTTCGCTGGCCAGCCGCGGGCGGTCAGCGTCCATTGGCCTGCTCCTTCGCATTCCACCAGCCGCCGCCCAGCGCCGCATACAGCGCGACCGTGTCCTGCAGCCGCTGCCCCTGCGCGCGAATCTGCCCCATGCGCGCCTGCAGCAGTTGCTGGTCCGCCGCGAGCACTTGCAGGTAGCTGGCGACGCCGACCTGGTAGCTCACCTGCACCAGCCGCAGCGACTCGCGCGCCGCCTGCACCGCGCGCTCCTGCGCCGCGAGGGTCTGGGCGTCGTGCTCCAGCGCGCGCAGCACGTCCGCCACCTGCGCGAAGGCCGCCAGCACCGTCTCGCGGTAGGTCGCCGCCGCCTGCTGGTACGCCTCCACGGCCGCCTTGCGCTGGAACCAGAGCGTGCCGCCGTCGAACAGCGGCATGGCCAGCCCGGCGCCGAGGTTCCAGAACGTGCTCGACGCCGTCAGCAACTGCGAGAGATCCGTATGGTTTGCCCCATAGCCCGCCGTCAGCGACAGGCTGGGCAGCAGCGCCGCCGTCGCCAGCCCGATGTTGGCGCTCGCCACGCGCAACAGCCCTTCGGCCACCAGGATGTCCGGCCGCTGGCGCACCAGCTGCGAGGGCAGGCTCACGGGCAGCTCCGCTGGCAACACGAGCTCGGTCAGCGCAATCTCCGGCACTTCCATCTCCGCCGGCGTGCGCCCCAGCAGCGCGGCGAGCAGGTGCGTCGCCTGGTCGCTGCCCTGCTCCAGCGGCGGCAGCAGCGCTTCGGTGCTGGCGAGCTGGCTCTGGACCGCAAGGAAGCTCG
>CAIXAA010000974.1 GCA_903917305.1 uncultured Myxococcales bacterium
AGCTGCGGCAAGGGCCAGTTCTGCCAGGGCAACGGCATCGGCGCCTGCAGCGGCGGCGGCGTTTGCACTGCGATTCCCATGATGTGCCCGGACATCTACTCGCCCGTGTGCGGCTGCGACGGCACGACGTATCCCAACGAATGCAGCGCGAACGGCGTCGGCATGAACGTCCAAGCGAGCGGCGCGTGCGGCGTAAATCCAGGGATTTGTGGCGGTTTCGCGGGCATCCCCTGTCCGCCGGGCGGCCAGTGCGACATCCAGGGCTGCGGCGCGGACATGTCCGGCACCTGCGTCCCCTTCAGCGGCGGACCTTGCCCCAAGACCACGCCCGACGCGCAGGAGTGCGGCTGCGACGGCAACACCTATGCCAACAGTTGCGAGCGGTTGCTGAACAGTATCGCCTTCGACCACGCCGGACCGTGCAATGCCGCCGGCTCCTGCACGACCGCGGCCACGTGCCCTGCCGGCGAAGGTTGCCTGAACGGCGTTTGTCAATCATGTCCAGGGATTCCGTGCAACACGCTTTGCATGACCGGCTACATCCACGATCCCTGCACCTGCGCTTGCTACAAGCCCTAGACGGAGCCGCCATGACGGACATCTTCATCGATCGCGAGAAAGCCCATGCCCTGGTCGCCGCGGGCGCCAAGCTCATCGACGTGCGCACGCCGGAGGAGTTCGAGGAGGGCGCCGCGCCTGGCGCCGTCAACGTGCCCGTTCAGGTGATTGGGCAGACGATTCAGGATCATGCGGCCGAGAGCGACACGATCGTGCTCTACTGCCGCTCGGGCGCGCGCAGCGATCTCGCGGCGCGGATGCTGCGCAGCTTCGGGTATGCAAAAGCGTACAATGCCGGGCGCTTGGCGGACTGGTAGGCCAATCAGGCTCCAACCAGCACGATCACCCACAGGTCGTAGAGCGCGTGGGTCCAGGCCGCGACGGCGAAACCGCGAAACAGGAAGAGGATCGCGAACATCGCTCCGGCCACGGTGCGAAACACGAAGGCCGTCAGGCTGAACGGCTCGACGATGTGGTGCGCCGCCGAGAACAGCAGCGAGGAGCCCGCGACCAGCGCGACCAGGCGCAGGCTGGGGCGGCGCCACTCCGGCCCGAGCCACAGCCAGCCAATCAAGCCGATGCCAATGAGACGAAAGAGGAATTCCTCGTGCAGGCCCGCGCCCGCGCTGACGAACATGCCGCCGAAGACGCCGAACTTGGGCGGAATCGCCGCGCCGCCGGCGTGCAGCAGGTTGACGAGGCGGCTGGTGACGCGCGAGCTGATGGAGCCGGTGACGACGGCGTAGAGCGCGCACTCCGCCAGCAGCGGCCAGAAGTAGCGGATGTTGAACTTGTTCTTGCGCGACAGGTGCCAGACGAGGCCGAGGTTGACGGCGATCAACAGGCCGTAGAAGCCGAGGTAGCCGAGGGCCTGCGACGGACCCAAGTACGCGAGACACCAGCGCAAACCCACCGAGACGAGGTCGACGCCATTGCGCGCCTCCGGCACGAGCAGCACGCCCAGACCGTACAGCACGAGCAGCGGCAACGTCAGCGCGGCGGCTTGCACCGGCGCGGCGCTGTTCTGCAGGTAGGTGGCGATGGCGCCAGATCGGGCGGGGGCGGGTGTCATCGGGCAACTCGAGGTGGCGGCATGGGAATCCTAGAGATCGATGCGCTTTCCCAGAGCCTTGTCCAGCAGGTCGTCATGCTCCGGCAGGAACGCGCCCTGGTTCGCGTCGAGGCGGTAGGAGACCACGCGCTCCAGCCCTTCGTCGCCGATTTCCAGGACGTTGAAGCGCGCCCGCTCCAGGCTGCCTCGGTGGTTCCAGGTCGAAGATCCGCAGCCGAGCACCGGAATATCGCTTTGCAGTTGCGGACCGTCGACCGATACCGCGATCGCCACGCCGGCATCCAGACGCGCAGGCAGGTGCCCTTGGTGCGGGTTGTGCGTATGCCCGTGCAGCACGGCGGTCGCCTTGACGTCGTGCATGACCGCCGAGAACGCCTTGCGATCGAACAAGGACGCGACGTGATCCGCAATGCCCACGCGGTGATGCAGGTTGTGGTGCACCAGCATGATGCGCACGCGCACCTCCGGCGGCTCGGCGGCGACCAGCTGCCGCAGCCGTTCCAGCTGCGCCTTGCCGACGTGGCCGAAGGCGAGCAGCGGCGGCGTCGGAATCGCGCTCGACAGCCCGTACAAGCGCACGTGCGGCGCGGGCTTGCGCACGAACGGGTAGTGCAGGCGGCCGTTGGTCAAAGCGCTGCGGCGATCGTCGCCTTCATCGACAAGGTAGTCGGAGAACGTGTGCTCGAAGCGGTGATGCCGAAGTGATCCGCGGGTATACAGGTCATGGTTGCCGGGAATCAGCGTCACGAAGGCCGGCGGACCGATGCGCTCGACGATGAGCCGGGCGCGGGCAAACTCCGATTCCAGTGCGAGGTTCGTGAGATCGCCCGTGATGATGACGTGATCGATGTCGCTCTCGCGCAGGCGATCGGCCAGCAGCTCCGCCAGGTACGTCGGATGGGCATTGCGGCGCATTCCCGCGAGGTTCACGGCGCCGGTCATGCGCTTGTTGAGGAAGCGGTGCCACTTCGTGCCGGCGAGATCGAGCACGTGCAGATCGCTGATGTGGGCGATGCGAAACGGACGCCGATCGGACGCGGGAAGGCTGGAGTTGGGCAAGGGGTCTCCCAAGTCTGCGATCAAGCCGCAGCGTTCGCTGAACCCGGCTGCCTGGCCGCCTGGCGCAGGCGGTGCAAGGAACGGTTCATCTTGCCGATCGCGATCTCCAGCGTGTCGTGCGGCACCGACGTGAAGCAAACCCGCACGTGGTTCGTGAATTCCGCGCCGAACGCGTCGCCGGGGCTGATGCAGACGCCTTCGCGCAACAGTTCCAGCAGGTACTCCATCGCCGGCTTGCCCGCGAGATCCTTGCCTAAGTCCGCGAAGACATAGCCGCCGCCCTGGGCAGGGCCGAACTCCGCATCGAACGTGCGCAGCACCGTGTCCGCCGCCTTGGCGTAGATGGCGCGCGTCTCGGCGATCCACGGCTCGCCTTGCTCGATGGCCGCGAGCGCCGTCAACTGGCTGAACATCGGCACATTGTAGACGGCGTGGGTGAACATGCGGCGCGAAGTGTCCAGCCAGGTCGGGGAGCCGACGATGAAGCCGACGCGGGTGCCGGCCAGCGCGTAGCTCTTGGAAACCGTGAAGATCGTGGCGGTTCGCTCCGACATGCCGGGCAGCGAGGCCAGGAACACGTGCTTGCTGCCTTCGTAGACGTAGTGGTGGTACGCCTCGTCCGCGATCGCCCACAGGTTCTTGGCCTGAACGAAATTGGCGACTTCCTGCACCTGCCCGGGTGTCAGCACCGTGCCGCACGGGTTGTTCGGGTTGGTGACATAGAGCGCCACCGTGCGCGGCGTGACGTAACGGCTGAGAAGTTCGCCCAGATCGTCGCCGCGGCGCACTGCCGGGTAGAACGGCACCTCGATCGGCACGCCGCCCATCGTCTGGATCATGCCTTTGATCATCGGCCAGTAGGGCGCGCAGACCAGCACTTCGTCGCCGGGCTGCACCCACGTGGCGACCGTGACGTACAGCGCATTCGAGCCGCCGGCGGTGACGTGGACGTGGTTGGCATCCAAGCCGGTGAAGCCTTCGCCCGCGCAGCGCTGCGCTACGGCCGCGCGCAGCTCATCGAGACCATTCGGATTGACGTATCCGTACTGATCCTTGGGCATGCGCGGCAGCACGCGATCGATGCGCGCGGCTTCCGGCGGAAGTCGATAGGTATCGCCCAGATGCAGCGGAATCGGCGGCTGCGGCAGCGTCTTGAACTGGCTCGCCAACGTCGTGAATACCGACGGGCGAAGGGAGCTGGCACCGGCAGACAGTCCTGGATACGCGGGCATCGAATCGGGCCTCGAGTTTTGGGGATGGGAAGCGTGCGGCGACCTTGCCGCTTGACAAGGGGGACAGTCTGGCACTACCTAGCGCCGCCTGCAACGATTCGGGAGGGCACCATGGCGCGCCGCGTCAAAACGAGCTGGAAAGAGAAGCAACGCGAAGTCGCCGCGCCGGAAGTCGTCGAAGAGAAGCTTTGGACGCTCAGCGACTGGATGGAAAAGCACTGGAGACCGGTGCTTGGCACGCTCGGCACGATCTCCGTGCTTTGGGCGGGAGTCGGCATCTACCAGATCGTCTCGACGTCCAGCGAGCAGAAGCGCGCGGAGACGACGGCGGCGGTGTTTGCCAAGGCGCTGACGCCCATCGTGGTGCCGCCCGAGAAGCCGGACGACGCGGCGCAGAAGCCCGAAGGGCCGAGCTTCCCTAGCGAAAAGGAGCGCGCGGAAGCGGTCATCAAGGCGGCGACGAGCGAGGATCCCAAGGCTGGCGCGCTCATCGGCGTGCTGGTCGGCGGCGCGAAGGCGACGACGGGCGACTACGCGGCGCAGCTCAAGGCGATCGACGCCGGTCTGGCCAAGGTTGCCGGCGATCCGCTGGAGATTCCGCTGCACGAACAGCGCGCTACGGCGCTGGCTGCGCTGGGCCGCACGCCCGACGCCGTCGCGGAGTGGAACAAGGTCGCAAGCCTGACGCCGACGCTGTTTGGCAAGGCGCTGGCGCAAGTGCGCACCGGGGATCTGTACAATCCGAACCTGGGGGCCAAGGCGCCGGATGCGGGCAAGGCCAAGGCGGCGTACGAAGCGGCGCTCAAGGTGGCCCGCGTCGGCGACAAGGATCCGACGCCGGGTTCGCTGGGCTTCCTGGTCGCGGATGCGCGCCAGAAGCTCGAACGCCTCTAGTTCCAGGGAGTTCTCATGGCGCCGCTGCGATGCCTCTTGTGCTCGGCGCTCCTGCTGGTGCTGGCACTGCCGGCGCATGCGCAGACGCCGCCGATCTTCCAAGTGGCCTGGTCGGCGCCGCTCGTCGAGCCCATGACCAACGCCTGGAAGCCGCGCGAGCGCGGTGGCGTCACGCTTTCCCCTTCCGGCACATACCTTTACGCAGCAGCGACGACGGGCCTGCACGCGTTCGTCACGGCAACTGGAGCGCCGCTCTGGAAGCTCGCGACCTTGGAACGCGTCGACAGCTCGCCGGTCGTGTTCGACGGCAAGGTCTATGCGGCCACGATGGCTGGCGTGATCTACGCGGTCGACGGCGTGACCGGCGAGCCGCTGTGGCCGGAACCGGCGCGCACCGAGCTGTCGGTGCAATCGCCGCTCGCCGCGGACGCGCGCCATATCTACGTCGCCGCGGATCCGGGCGTGCTGATTGCCCTGCATCGTGAAAACGGCAAGCCTTCCTGGCGGTACAACGCTGACGTCGGCCGCGACTTCCTGGTCGAAGGGCAGGGCGGTCCGTTGGTCGTGGGCGGCCTGGTCTTCCTGGGCACGCCGGGCGGCAAGCTCGTGGCGCTCGGTGCGCGCGATGGCGGCCTGACGTGGTCGGTGCCCCTCGATCGCGGCGACCACGGGCCGTACGCCGACGTGGACACGACCCCCGTGCTCGTGCACCGCAGCGGCGGCGACTGGCTGCTCGCGGCAAGCCACAGCGGCGGTCTCTTCGCCGTCACGGCAGCCGAAGGCAACACGGTCTGGCATTACGAAGCCGAGGGCATCGGCCCGCCGCAAGTGCTCGGCGATCGCGTCTATGCCATCTCCGCGCTTGGACAAATCCACGTCGTCGATCTCGCCACGGGCAAGCGCATCCTCGCGCGCAAGATCGGCGGCAACGTCTCCGGCAACGTGGCGCTCGCGCCCGGCGGCATCGCCCTGGTGCCTTGCGAGATGGGCCTCGATGCCGTCTCGCTCGAGACCGGCCGCGATTTGTCGCGCGCCGGCAATGAGTTCGGCTTCACCGCCCCGCCCCGCGTGTGGGGCCAGATCGCCTACGCCGTCTCCAATGGCGGCATCCTCTACGCGCTGGCGCTGCGCTGACCGCGCCGGTCCTGCCGCATTCCGGGGGTCGACATGAGCGCTCGTTCCAACCTGTTTCTCGTAGGTTGCCTGCTTCTGGCCGCTGCCTGCAGCAGCAAGACCACGGCCACCAGCCCATCGACGACCGTGCCGGACGCCGTTGCCGGTCTTGACGCCAAGGCCACCGACGCCAAGGTCCCCAAGGGCGACGGCGCGAGCGGTGGCGACATCGAAGCCGTGGTCTGCGTGGCGCTCGGCAAGGGCGAATGCGACACGGCCGCGGAGTGCGGCAGCGGCAGCTACTGCGACCCGTGCTTGCGCAAATGCTTGAAAGAAAGGCCTTTGTGCGATCCTTGCGACAACGACGTGCAATGCGAGCA
>CAIXAA010000975.1 GCA_903917305.1 uncultured Myxococcales bacterium
GCAGCAGCAGGCCTTCGGGCACCTGTATCCCGGGCTGGAGCTGCCCTGCACGTTCTCCAGCGTCGTGCGTTGGCGCGATGCGATTCCGCAATACGGCGTCGGCCACCGCGAGGCGATGGCGCGCGCCGTTGCCGCCGTCGAGCAGACGTGGCCCGGTGTGACCCTGGCCGGCAATCACCTGCACGGCATCAACGTCAACGACGCCGCGCATTCCGGCGTGGTGGCGGTGCGCCGGTTGCACGAGAGGCAGGTGGTCGCGGTGGCGGCTTCGCTGGCCCAAGGAGGTGTGTCATGAACGGCAGTTCCGCGGCAGCCGAATCCGACGT
Organism: uncultured Myxococcales bacterium; assembly: GCA_903917305.1. GTDB lineage: Bacteria > Myxococcota_A > UBA9042 > UBA9042 > UBA9042 > CAIXAA01. Next base: position 327 of record CAIXAA010000975.1, read on the forward strand.
CCCACCGCTCCCGGAGTCGCGGCGTTCGCCTGCCCGCCAGAGCGCGGCGCACCGCATCCAGCCCGAAGCCCAGGTGCCGCTGGCGGTCGTCGGGTGCGATTTCCGCGTCGCTTCAAGCGCCTGGCGCAACCGCCTCCTGCTGACGAGCCACCAGCGCCAGGAGTTGACCGAGGCGCTGCGCGTTTCCTGCGGCGCCGACGGCCTCGTCGTGCTCGAGACCTGCAACCGCGTCGAGTGGATCGTCGTGTCGCCCGCGGCGCAGTGGGCGGCCGAGATCATGCGGGCGCAGATGGTGGAGCGCTGGCTGCCGCTCTCCGGCGGCCGTGCGCTGCCCGTGCCCTACCTCTACACCGGCGCGAGCGCGGTCACGCACCTGCTGCGCGTCGCGGTCGGTCTCGAGTCGTTTGTCGTGGGGGAGCGCGAGATTGCCGGCCAGCTCAACCGCGCCGTCGTCTCCGCGCGCACCGGCGGCCATGCGTCCGCGTACCACAACGCGCTGCAGACCGCGGTCGGCCGTACCGTCAAGAAGGTCCAGCGGTTGACGCGTTGGCGCCACCACGTGCGCGGCGTCCACGGCCTCGCGTTCGACACCATCCGCATGACCGTGCCGCCGCTGGCGGATCGCCGCCGCAAGGTCGCCGTCATCGGCATGGGCGAGATCGGTCGCAAAGCTGCGGGCTTGCTGCTGTCGATCGGCGGCTACGACGTCGTCCGTGTCAATCGCACCGTCCCGGCGGAGCGCGAAGGCGAATGGCTGCCCCTCGCGACGCACCTGGACTCGGTGCTCGAATCGGTCGATGCCATCGTCGTGGCGACCGGTGCCGCGGAGCCGACGGTCGATCTGCGGACCATCGCGCAGCGCCGCAGCACGCGGCTGGTCGCGGTCGATCTCGGCGCGCCGCATCAGATTCTCGTGCCCGGCGACGATTCGGTGCACTACCACGGCCTGGACGAGCTGCTGTCCCTGCCGTCCGTGGCGCCGCACGAGGCCGATCTGCAAGCGGTTCTGGAGCTGGTCGGCGAAGGCGCCCAGGAGTTCCTCGTCGAGTGCCGCAAGCGCGAGCTGGCGGGGCTGCTGCGCGCCGCCCACGACGCCTACGAGAAGTTCTCCTATGAGGCCATGCCGGCGTTCATCGAGGCCGAGCTGAGCGACGTGCTCGACCCGGACCGCCGCCGCAAGGTCCAGGCGCAGCTGCGCGACTTGCTGCGCGACTATTCGCGCGAGATTGTCCAGCAGATCGAGGCGGCCGCCCAGGCGCAGACGCAGCCAGATCCATAGCAAATCAATCAAGTTGCAGGTGAATCGATGGCCGATGTCATGACGGCGCGGGGCACGCCTACCGCCGAGAAGCACACGTTGATGCGCACGGCGACGCGGGCTTCGCTGGGCGTCGCGATCCTGCTGCTGATCGTCAAGCTCGTGGTGTGGCGTGTCAGCGGTTCGGTCAGCTTGCTGGCGAGCGTGCTCGATTCCGCCATGGATGCGCTGGCTTCGGGCGTCAACCTGCTCGCGGTGCAGCACGCCTTGGTGCCGGCGGATCACGAGCACCGCTTCGGCCACGGCAAGCTGGAGCCGCTCGCGGGCCTCGGGCAGTCGCTGTTCATCTTCGTCTCGGCGCTCAGCCTGTGCTGGAACGCCGTGGATCGCCTGCGTAATCCCCAACCGGTGCAGGCGGGCGTCGCGGGCATCGCCGTCATGGTCTTCGCCATCGTCGTGACGCTGATCCTGGTGCGCTACCAGCGCCACGTCATCGCGCGCACGGCGTCGACGGCGGTCGGCGCGGACTCGCTGCACTACGCCTCGGATGTGCTGATGAATGCGGCGGTCATCGTCTCCCTCGCCGCCTCGAGCTGGCTGGGCTGGACCATCGTCGACCCGCTGTTCGGCATGGTCGTCGCCGTGCTCATCGGTCGCGGCGCCTGGAAGATTGGCCACGATTCCGTGCAATTGCTCATGGATCGGGAGTTCCCGGATGATGAACGCCGCAACATCGCCGCGATCGTCAAGCAACATCCGGAAGTCAAAGGGATGCACGACCTGCGCACGCGCCACGCCGGGCTGCAGGCCTTCATCCAGTTCCACCTGGAGCTGGACGGCGAGATGAGCCTGGTGCACGCGCACCAGATCTGCGACGACGTCGAAGCGACCTTGCTGCAACACTTTCCCGGCGCGGAGATCCTGGTGCACATCGATCCGGGACCGGACCAGACGCTGACCGAGTAGCGGCTACTCCTTCTCGCGCAGGCTCAGCGAGAACCACACCGCCAGCAGCGTCAGCGCCAGCCCGTACCACGTCGCGGCATATTCGACGTGTTTCTGCGGAGTCATGCGCACCGGGTGCACATAGCCGTCGACCGGAATCTTGGTGATGTCGATCTCCTTGCCCGACGCCTGCTCGCCGGCTTGCAGCATGAGCTGCGGCTCCAGCCCGGCGATGCGCGTCGCCAGCGCCGCCGGCTCCGGCCGCAACCAGATGGCATGCCCCGTGTTCTGGCCCACCGGCTGATCCGCCGCGGCGTTGTCCGGCGCGACCTGCAGGCGGCCCGCGACGTGCGTCGGCGGCGTTTTCTTGAGGCGTTCCAGGTACTCCTGCAGCCTCTCCTCCGGCACCCACCCCAGGTGCACGAGGATGCGCGGGTACGGCCCCTGCGCCAGACGCAGCGGCGCCAGCACGCCAAACCCGCGCTTTCCCAGCACATAGCGCGCGGTCAGCAGGTGGACGTTCTCGGGCTCCAGCGTGCCGTCCAGCTGCGCCCGGCGAAAGTTCAGCGTCTCCAGGCGCTTGGGATCCGTGGC
>CAIXAA010000976.1 GCA_903917305.1 uncultured Myxococcales bacterium
CCGCTCGGCCGGCCGAGCCTGAACTGGCTACGCACTTGGTTTCTCTAGCCTTGACGAGTCCCGCGCGGCGGCATCCCATACACCTCCACCGCGCACATCGGGCAGATGCCGTGCGTCAATTGGGCGTCGGTCCTGGCGGCGACGAACTCCTCGATCGACACCCAGGTCTCGGGCGCCACGCGGATACCCTTGCAGTTCGCGCAGATGGGGATGAAACCGCTGAGGGCCTTGGACAGCGCCACGCTCAGGTCGCGTTCGAGCGAATGGGCTCGGGCTTCGGCCGCGAGCTTGTCGTGCAGCAGCGCGCGCTCCTGCCGACTGCGGGCGAGCTGCGCCAGGAACGCGAGGACCACGAGGTAGGCAAGGAGCGCCAGCAGCATCGCCGTCAAGGTCAAGCCAGCCGTCCAACCATCTGCGATGTCTCGATGAATCGGCGCCTCGCCGTCGCCGAGCCGCGCCATCACGTCGAGGAAGTCGCGCGTGGCAGTGCTTTGCGCGTCCAGCCACGGACCCGGCGTTCCGCCGGTGCGCGCGGCAAGAATCGCAGCCGCCAGTGCACCGTTGCTGGCCTTCCAGCGGGCCAATGCCTGGGTCAGCCGCGTGACGTGGACTTGCAGCGCCGGGTTGTAGCGCGTGCGGGCCTGGTAGTGCCCGAGTTCCACTTCCGCGAGATGCGCGGCTTGCGCCAGCGCCGGTTGGGTGGCCATGGGCATGGGCGAAGCCAGCAGGTCTGCGACGCTCTGCTCGGTGTCGAGAAACGGCCGTCGCATGGCATCGAGCGCCTGGATGGCCGTCTGGCCGCGCCGTCCTATGTCGATCCGCGTCGGTAGCCGCAGCGCAAGCGCCGCAATCAGGCATAGCGCGCATCCGGCAACGCCCAACAGAATCGTGAGATAGCCATGTGGCATCGAGCGTCCAGGCACCTTCATGGCCGGCCTCTGCGGCGACGCACTGCGGCAGCGCGGATGGGGACGGCCGGGACGCTACGCCCGTCCTGGCGCTGCGGCAACACCGACCCGCGGATGAGTGAACGGCGGGCCGCGCGCTGATGCCCCACGATCTGGACGCTGCTCGGCACACCGTACCCGGGGCGCAGCGCCGCAAACCCAGCATGCGGGCGACGCGGGAGGATGAACCCGTCTGCGCCCTGCATACGCGACCCTCTGGTCTGTTGATGCATTTCGGACTACGCTCCCTCCAGACGTAGATCGACGCCTGAGGTTCGATCATGGCGACGAAGCAGCACGACTCGACAATCGCAAGCCCGCTGTTTGATGACATGAAGACCGCGATTCTCGAGCAGGTGCCCGCGAGGATTGCGTTTTACGACCAGGATCTGCGGTTCGTGTGGGCGAACAGGGCCTTCTGGCAGGCCCGTGGTGCCATCGGTCCGCAGCGCCTGGAGAACGACTGCTGCGCGCTGGCGAACGGTGACCCGTCGTGCCCAGGTTGTCCGGTGCGGCTGGCCTTGCAGACCGGGGAGCCGCGCCGAGCGGAAGTCAGGCCCGCGCGCAGCGACGGCTCCCCGCCCCTTGCCGCCTGGGACGTGGAGGCCGCGCCGATCCGCGACGACCAAGGCACGCTCGTTGGCGTGGTTGAGACCGTCCGCGATGTGCTGCCCTTGTTGTCGGCCGAGGCGGAAGAAGTGGGGCTGGTCGGCGGCTGGGAATTCGACGTCGACACCCGACAGCAGACCTGGACCGATGGCGTCTACGCAATTCACGAAGTGGATCGCACCCTTGCGCCGACGCTCGAACAACGGATGGCGTTCTACACCCCCGCGTCGCGACCGATCATCGAGCTGGCGCTGGAGCGCGCGATCGACGACGGCGCGCCGTTTGACCTCGAATTGCAGATCGTCACCGCGAGGGGAAACGTCCGCGACGTCCATGCCGTGGGCAAGTCGGATCCGGCGCGCCACCGGGTCTATGGGTTCTTCCAAGACATCACGGAGCGAAAGCGAGCCGATGTGGTGCTGAGGGAGAGCGAGGCCTCGCTGCGCGAGGCGGAGCGGCTGGCTTCGCTGGGTAGCTGGAGTTGGGATCTGGCCACCAACGACGTTTCCTGGTCCGAAGGCCTCTATGCGATCAACGGCTACGACCCGCGCCTGCCTCCGCCCACCTACGCCGATCAGGCGGCGTTCTACACCAAGGAGGGCAAGGAGCGCCTCGACCAGCTGGTTCACGCGGCGCTCGAGAGGGCCGAGGCGTACGCTTTCGACATCGACTTCTTGCGACCCGACGGTCAGGTGCGTCATGTGCACCTGGTCGGCAATCCGGTGCAGGACGCCTTCGGCCGCGTCGTCCGACTGCACGGCACGGTGCAAGACATCACCGAGCGCAGCCAGGCGGAGCAGGCGCTGCTGCGCAGCCGCGAATCGCTGGAGATGACTGCTGAGCTGGCGCACATCGGTGGCTGGGAGTTCGACACGGCGACCATGTACCTGGTCTGGGCGGATGAGACGTTCCGCATCCATGAGGTGCAGGACACGTTCGTCCCCACGGTCGAGAACGCGATTGGCTTCTATGTTCCAGCAGATGTCCCGATCATCGAGCAGGCGGTGCAGAAGGCGATCGATCTCGGCGCTCCCTTCGATCTCGAGCTGGAGATTGCGACCGCCCGCGGCAACAGGCGGCACGTCCGCGCCATCGGTCAGGCGGAGGTCAAGGAAGGCAGAACGGTCAAGGTGTGGGGCACTTTCCAGGACATCACGGTCCGCAAGCTCCTCGAGGCCGAGAACCAGCGCAAGCAGCGTCTGCTCGAAGGCGTGACCGAAGGCACCACCGACGCCGTCTACATCAAGGACCGGCTGGGCAAGTACCTGCTGATCAACGCGGCGGCGTCGGCGGCGGTGCGCAAGCCCGCAGCGGAGGTCCTGGGCAAGGACGACACGTTCCTGTTCCCGCCCGAGGAGGCCCGCGCGATCATGGAGGCCGACCGCAGGGTGATGGAGGCTGGCACGACCCGGACTTACGAAGAGCACCTCAGCACCGGGCGCGGCGCCACTGACTACCTCGCGACCAAGGGACCGATCCGCGACGCGAGTGGCGCAGTCATCGGGATCTTCGGCATCGCCCGGGACATCACCGACCACAAGAAGACCGAGGCGGCGCTGGCAACCATGCAGAAGCTCGAATCCCTGGGGACGCTTGCC
>CAIXAA010000977.1 GCA_903917305.1 uncultured Myxococcales bacterium
CCGCTCCGCCTGCCGCCGCGCCAGCGCCTGCGCCTGCCGCTGCGCCCGCGCCGGCCGCTGCGCCCGCTGCGGAGCCGGTCCCGGAGCCGGCAATGGAAGCCGAGCGGCGTCCGTCCGCGCCCCGGAGCGCGGCCGCGCAGAATCCGCACGTCGTCCGCAAGTCCGCTTCAGCGAAGGTTGAATCGCCCGCGGCAGTCGCCAAGCCGGTGCCGGAGACCCACATCGACAAGCCCGAGGCCAAGCCGGTCCAACCGCGCCCGCACACGGCCAAGCCGCACGGCGACAACGACTTCCGCATCGACTCGGACGGCGATCCCCCCGCGAACACGCCAAAACATTGACTTGCGCGCCGCAGAGAGCGACACAGCCGTTGGGAGCGGCCAGCGTCGCCGTAGTGGAAATCCGTGATGCCGTTCGCCTTGCGCCGCCTCTTCCTGCTGCTCGCCCTCGTGCTGCCCGCCGTGCTCGGCACGGTGGCGCCGACGCTTGCCCAACCTGCGCAGATCTCTGCGGAAGAGGCGCGGAACCGCGAGGAGGCCCTTGAGCTCTTCAACCAGGGCAAGATCGCCTACAAGGCGCAGGACTATGACGCCGCGCTCGAGCTGTTCCGCCGCGCGCAGGCCAAGTACGACAAGGAGCCGCTGATCATCCTGGCCCTGGCCAAGACGCTCGATCAGGCGGCGAATCAGGAAAAAGCGCTGCTGTATTACCAGCTTTTCCTCAAGGTCGCGCCGGTGACGCCGGCGTTCGCCAAGGACCGCGAAGCGACGGTGGCGCGCATCAAGCTGGTCGAGGAGATCCTGCGATCGCGGCCTGGTCTCCTGCGCTTCAAGGGCGTGCCGCCGGGCGCGCTGGTGGAGATCGACGGCCAGCCGGCGGCGATGGACGCGCAGGGCGAGGTCAAGGTGCAGGCCGGCAAGCACTCGGCGCGCGTGTCGATGGGGCAGCGGATTCCTTCGGAGTGGCCGGCCCTGCAGGTGGCGGCTGGCGAAGTGAAGGTGATTGAGGTCGTGCTCGCGGCGCCGATCGACCCGAGCACGCTGCCGCATGATCACACGTGGGCTTGGGTGGCGGGCGGCGCGACGGTGGCGAGCCTGGCGGTCGGCGCGGTGTTCGGCGTGATGGCCGTGCAAGAGAACGACGCGTTTGGCAAGCGTTTTGACTCGTCGAGCCGGCCGTTGCCGTCGACGCTCGCCGAGTACAAGGACGCGACCGGCCAGACCTGCAGCTACGGCGTCAAGGGCGGCTGTCCTGGCGCGGAAGCCGAAGGAAAGCGCCGGATTGCGGCCATCGAGAGCGACCAGACGTGGATGATTGTCGGGCTCGGCACCGGCGCCGGCCTCGCGGTCGTCACCACCGTGCTGTACCTCACCGCGCCCGTCAAGGAGCCGGCGAGCGCAACCCCGCGCACCACCTGGAATCTTGCGCCCATGCCCTTGCAGGGCGGCGCCGGCGCGATGTTCGCCTTGCGCTACTGACGCTCGCGCTCGCCGAGCTGCTGCACCGCGCGATCCAAGGCCTTTTGCACTTCCGGCACCGTCTCGTGCGCGCGCCGCGCCAGCGCCCGCTCGCGTGCACCCTTCACGTCGCCCGTCAGCGCCAACGCTCGCGCCGCCGCCGCCCGCACCTGCGGCGCGCGATCGGCCAGCAGGCGGTCCAGATCCTTCCACGCCGTCTGCGGATGCCGTCGCGCCGGCCCCGAAGCCCACGCCACCGCCGCCGTCGCGCGCAGGGCATCGTCCTTGATCGTCAGGTGCTTGCGCAAGGTCTGCAGCGCCGCCGGTGTATCGAGCAGCGACAGCAGGCTCAGCGCCCGGTGGCGCGCGTAGGACGGCTCCTTGGCGTCCAGCACCACCGCGTCCAGCAGCGCCTCGGTCTTGGCGCCGCCCGCGCGCCGCACCTGCTCGGCGTTCGGCACCGCCTCGATGGCCAGCAGCCACGTCCGCAGCGGCTGCGGAATGTCGGCCGCCTGCGCCGTGGCACTCGCGCACAGCACGCCGAGGGCCAGGCTTTGCAAAATCTGCTGCCGTATCCGCATCTTCTGCCTCCGCACCTGCTAGGGGAGCGCCACCGGCACCACCCAAGGATTGTCCTGCATCACGCCCGCCTGCTGCGGCGTGAGCGTGAACGAATTCTCCGATTCCAGCCAGTTCATCAGGTTGTTCGCGTCGTTGTCCGGCGTGTCCGGCAGGTTGTCGGTGATCACCGTGCCTGTCGCGGTCGCCTGCTCGATCGTGTGGAAAAGTCCTAGAAAATGCCCGACTTCATGCGCGATCAGGCGGCCGAGCAGGTCCGGCCCGCCCGAGGGGCGCAGCGACACGACCACGCCGGAGCGCCGCGTGCCGACCTCCAGCGGCGGCCCGGGAATGCCGCCCGACAGGCCCATGACCAGCGCCGATCCGCC
>CAIXAA010000978.1 GCA_903917305.1 uncultured Myxococcales bacterium
ACTTCCGGGTGCTTGTCGGCGTCCAGATCGACGATGCTCGGATTCGAGAAGAACTGCCAGTCGTCGATGACGCGCGGCCAGCCCTCCAGCATCTTGCCGGTCGCGCTGTCGTAGGCGCCGATCAAGTGGTCAAAGTCGGCGCGCTGGCCGCCCGACGCAAACGTCAACGCAAAGTCAAATCCAGCGGAAGCCTTGACGAAATCGATGCCGCCGCCCGGATCGATGTGGCCGACCGAGCCGTCGGAAATCAGCACGAACGCCGCAGTCTTTTCCTTGGTGTTGCTCTTCGGCCCAAAGTTCTTGGCGTTGTTGGAGAACGTCGACGTGCAGCTGCCCGCTTTCTTGCCGATGCAATACGTCTTGCCGTCCCAGGTGAAGAACGTGCCGGCGGAGCCGATGGTGTCGAAGTTCACCTCCAGCTTCTTGTCGCCGTCGAGATCGACCAGCGTCGCGTTGCCGGGCACGCCGGAGCCGACTTCGGGCAGCACGTAGGCCTGGATGCCGTAGGTCGTGACCGGGTAGCCAGCGAAGAACTTGCCGTCACCGTGCAACACGTAGCCGCGCGCTTCATTCTTGGCCTTGTCGGCGCCGAACACTTCGTTGGTGCCCAGCGCGATGTCCAGGGTGCCGTCGTTGTCGATGTCGCCGATCGACGGCGTCGTCACGATGCGGTCGCCCTGGCCGGGCTTGGTCTTGTCGACGACTTCCACCGGAAAGCCCTTTTGCATCGTGCCGTCATGGCGCCACATGTACAGTTGGCCGTCCATCGCGCCCACGACGATTTCGAGCTTGCCGTCGCCGTCCATGTCACCCAGCGCGGGTGCGGAGAAGATGCCGTCGTCCCACAAATGCGTCTCGTCGGCGGCTTTGGAGCGCTCGCGGTCCACGTGCACCGGGAAGCCCGGGCGCGTGCTACCGTCGGCTTCGACGACCATGACGTTGCCGTCGTAGGTGGTGAACACGACTTCCATTTTGCCGTCGGCGTCGAGGTCGCCAATCGCTGGCGTGCCGGTGCACATTTCGTGGAATTCCGGCTTGACGCCGCCGTTCTTGCGCAGGCAACCGGTCTTGTCGGTGCGGAGCGCGCACGCCATCGGCCGGCCCGTGGAACCGATGATGTTGTAGAGGAAATCCTCGGACAGCTCGCGGCGCAACGGCGAAAACACCGGCCAGCCCTTGGGCTCCGTGCCGTCGGCCTTGAATGCGTGCAGGCGGCCATCGGAATTCGGCAGGATGAACTCGTCCTTGCCGTCGCCGTCGATGTCGAACATCTTGCCCGACGCTTCGATGCTCGCGAGGTTGCGGATCGGGAAGCCCGGCAACAGATCCGGATCTTTGAACAGACCCAAGGACTTGCGGAATTCATTCTTCACTTCCGTGCCGTCGGCCGTCTTGGCCGTGACCCGCAGGCGCAGCGTGAAGCTGTACTGGTCGTGATCGGTCAGCGGCGCAGTGAAATCGACAGATTGCGCCGCAGTCGCCACGTCCCAGTTGGCGATCGTGCCGGCAAAAGGTGGGACGTCCGTGCCTTCCTTGATGGACGTCCAGCCGCTCTTGGGATCGATGCCCTTGGCGTATTCCAGCACGTAGCTGTACTTGGTATAGCGTGACGCCGTGCCGTCCGAGCGCGCGCCCACGCGGCCGGTCACCGCGTAGCTTGGCGTCTTGGTCACTTCGACCGGCTCGAACCAGGTCGGCAGCAAGATGTCCGCTTCGGGCGGAATCAGCTTCGCCGCGACCATCTTCACCGACGCCGCGACGTTGTTGCGGCCGTAGCCAAAGTGCAGATCCCAGCCCGGGCCGGAAATGAACTTGGTCGGATCGTTGACCGACTCCGGCACGTTGATGTCATCCACGGTATTGAGGATCACGCCGCGCACTTCCTCAGCCGACAGCGGCGGGTCCAGATTGGTCTGCAGCGCGGCCGAGTAGATCATGCCGGCATGACCCGACGTGACGCCGGTCGCTTCCGACGAACAGCCCTGGCCGGGCGAACTGACGAACAGGTTGCCGCCGTAGTTGGTGCAGTTGTTGAAGTTCAGGAACGTCGTCGAGTTCTTCACTGACGGGCCGTCAAAGACGATCGCATGCACGTACAGCGCGTGGTTGGTCGTGCTGGGCTCGTTGTGGTGGAAGGACAATTCGTCGGCGGCCGATGCGATGAAGACGACGTTGTTCTCGTAGGCGTACTCGATGGCCTTTTCGGCGTAGAGCGAGCGGCTCAGCGAGCCCAATGCGGACTGGATGACCGAGGCGCCGCTGTCGGTGGCGAACAAGACGCCCGCCGCGAAGTCGTTGCCGTCCGCGACGAAGGAGTCACCGGCGCGCACCATCAAGGTCGTGCATTCCGGGCAAATGCCCAAGGAGCCGCGGCCGTTGTTGCCTTCCGCGCTGGAGTCGCGCGCTTCGCCGGTGCCGTGGCCGTAGCGCGTGTCGTCGAACGGATCGTTGTCGTTGCGGTAGAAGTCCCAGCCGGAAATGTCGTCCACATAACCGTTGCCATCGGTGTCGACGCCGTCGGCGAAATCCTTGCTCTTGATGAGATCTTCCGGATCCAGCAGGCCGTTGCCGTTCAAGTCCGAGACCCGCGAGTCGCACGAAGTGCGCGGCACGGCCAGCGGACCTTCCTTGGCATAGTCGGCCATCGTGAACTTGCCGTCGCCATTGGCGTCAAACTTGTCGGTGTCCTTGTACGCGGCAGTGCGGCAGGCAGCTTGCGGCTCCTTGCCCGCGAGTTCGCCGCGGTTCAGGTAGTACTTGTTGATCTGGTC
>CAIXAA010000979.1 GCA_903917305.1 uncultured Myxococcales bacterium
CCCGGTCCGCCCGCGCCTGACTGGTTCCATTGCCAATCTTGCGCATCCTGCTAGGCTCCCCGGCCTTGACCAGCGTCGCTTTTGCCACAGCAAAATGCGCCTGGTCGAAGGGGGATCATGCGCTTTCCATTGCTGCCGGCGACGCTCGCCGTGGGTCTGCTCCTGCCTCTTGCGGCGCTGGCCCAAGACGCCGTGGTCGATCTGGCCGCCGTCGCCACGCCCATTGCCGCGCCCGCACCTGCGGCGGATGCGCACGCCCATGCCTTTCCGCTGCGCGCTTGGGTGCAGGAGCGCTTCGCTGGCTCCGGCGTGTCGGCCATCGACGTCGGCCGGCCGCTGCCGACCGACCCGCAGCTGCTGGGGCCGACGACCCAGACCGAGAACCGGCTGCGGCTCGGCTTGGGCCTGGACTGGTCGTCGCACAGCGGTTTCCTGCGCAAGGCGATGCTCGAAGGCGAAGCCGACGTGTTCTCGGACATCTGGAGCGAAGGCACTCACACCAGCGACCAGCGCTTGCGCAAGGGTTTCATCGAGTTGACGACACTGGCGGGCCAGGTCAGCGCCGGGCGCATGGTCTCGACGTGGGGCCTGGGCATCCTGGCGCAGTCGGGCGAGGAAGACGCGATGCAGTTCGGGCTGCGGCGCGGCGGCAGCCTGGTCGACCGCGTGCAGTACGCGATCCTGCCGGCGGCGCTGATCCAGTCGGGCGATCCGCTCAAGGCCTTTCCGCTCGCCGTTGTCGTGGCTTACGACCGCATCGTGCGCGACGACCTGATGGACGTGGAGAACGGCGACCACGGCCGTCAGGCCATCGGCGCGCTGCTGTACCGCTCCGCGGACCTGGATCTGGGCGCCTACGGCGTCTCGCGCACGCAGCGCGACAAGAGCGACCTGGGCGCGGACGTGCTGATGGGCGACGTCTACGGCGCCTGGCGCCAGAAGATCGGTTCCTACAAGTTGGAAATTGCAGGTGAATGGGCGGTCATCGACGGCAGCACGACGTGGTTTCGCACCGTGGCGCACCCCAGCTCCGTCGACATCTTGCAGCACGGCGGCGTCTTGCGCGCCGACCTCAGCCGCGGCCGCGTCTCCGGCCGCCTGGAGTTCGGCCTCGCCAGCGGCGATTCGCGCCCGCAGGACGGCACGCTGCGCAACATGAAGTTCGCCAGCGACTACCGCGTCGGCCTCATCCTCTTCCCGGAATTCGTCAAGCGCCAGGCGCAGATCGCCGCGGCCAACGTCGGCGATCCGCGCTTTGCCGCGGCGGGTCCGGCGGGCCTCGAGCGCTCCGACACGGGCGGCGCCGTCAGCCAGGCGCTGTACATCCATCCGGTCGTGCGCTTTGACCCGGCGCAGTCGGTGTCGCTGCTGTGGGGTGCCGTGTGGGCGCGCTCGCCGGTCGACGTCGCGGACATCTACAAGACCGCGATGGCGGGCGGCACGCCGACCGGCCCGCGCGGCGCAAAGGACAAGCGCGACCTGGGCTTGGAGTTCGACACGGCCATCGAGCTGCACCACCGCGCCACCTGCGGGATCACGATGCTGGCGCGCGTCGACGGCGGCGTGCTGCTGCCCGGCGATGCCTTCAGCAACCCCAACGCCGTCGATCCCGCCGCCCGCGACGCCCGCATTGTCGGCGTCGTTCTTGGCCAGGTTGGCCTGCGCGCAAACTGGTAGGCTGTCCAACCAGCACCGTCCGGGAGGACCCATGCCCAGCTACAAGCCCACCTCGAACCTCATGCTTTTCCTGCGAGTCCTGCCTCTCGCCTTGGGCGTGGTCGCCAGCCTTGCCGCCTGCGAGCCGGACACGCAGCGCGGCCTCGGGCCGGCCCTGTTGCCGGGGCAGGCGCCGGGTCCCAAGATCGTGTTCAAGCCTCTCGAGTTGCCGCAGCCGGAGATCCCGTTCCCCAACGACATGGCGCTGCGCGTCCAGCCGGACGGCACCGATCGCCTCAACGTCTCGATCGTCGGGCCGACGCAGCTGGAGGCGGGGCAGCGGCACCACTTCAATGAAATCGATGGCTTTTCGGGCCTGTCGCCGATCACCGTGTCCTTCGATGGCCCGATCGACCTGACGACCGTGACCGACAACACGATCTACGTCATCAACGTCCAGCCGGGCTCCAAGCGCCTGGGCGAGCGCATTCCGCTCGATCTCGGCCGCGGCTGGTTCCCGCACCAGGCGGATCCGCACGAGTACCTGCCGCTGGATCCGCTCAAGGATTACAATAGTTACGTGATGCCGCCCGACAACATGATCGACTCGGACGGCGACGGCAAGGCCGACAAGTGGGTCTACCACTACGAGGTCAAGACCAACACGCTGGACATCCGGCCGATCGTGCCCCTGGAGTCCGGCGCGCAGTACGCCATCGTGCTGACGCGCGGCCTCAAAGGCTGGACGCAGGACGGCAAGTACGGGCCGATCCAGAGCCCGTTCGACACCGTCAACGACGACAGCCAGACCGAGGCGCTCAAGCGCGCCGAGCCGTCGCTCAAGGAGGCGGGCGTCGCGGAGAAGGACGTCGCTTTTGCCTGGACGATGACGACCGGCAACCTCGCGCGCACGTTCCGCGCGCTGCGCGACGGCCTGTACGGCAAGGGTCAGTTCGCCTGGCTGAACAGCGAATTCCCGGCGAAGTTCGCGGAGATCGACGACCTCGGCATCACGGTCGACGGCGATGGCTCGGTGGAGGGCAAGCCCTTCGTCAAGTCCGACTCGACGTTCGTGCTGCAGGCGGCGTTCATGAAGCCGATCATCGGCCTCATCAACCAGGCGGCGCCGGACGTGGGTGCGGGCGGCGTGGATCACTGTTCGCATTTCGTGTTCGGTAGTTATGAGACACCGAACTTCCGCGCGACGCCGGATGCCGTCTGGCAGCTCGACGTCAAGGCGGGCAAGGCGACCGTCAACCGCACCTGCAAGGACTGCCTCGATTCCGAGAAGTTCCACGAGCACGTGCCGTTCATGCTGGTGATCCCCAAGACGACCGACAAGCACAAGCCGCCGTTTCCGGTCAACATTCACGCACATGCGACCGGCACGAGCCGCGTCGAGGCGTTGCTGCTCTCCGACCGGCTGGCCGAAGCCGGCATCGCGACGTTCTCGATCGACGCCGTGGGCCACGGTCCCGTGCTGGCCGATCCGCTCAAGTTCTTGAAGGCAAAGGGTGATTACGTCGGACTGGTCGCTGGCGCGCTGCCGGCGATTCTCTACACGCCGGACGACGCCGCCAAGCTCTTCCCCGACACGATGACCGACGAAGAGAAGGTTACGAAACTGCTGGAGAATGGCTTCGTGCAGGAGATCGCCGTCAAGGGCCGCGCCATCGACTACAACCACGACTGCCTGATCGAGGGCGGCGAGGCGTACTTCGCCGCGGATGCCTACCAGCTGCGCGACGCGATGCGCCAGACGACGTTCGACTACATCGTCGGTCTGCGCGTGCTGCATGCGCTCGGCGCGGTGCCGCCCGTTCCCGCCGACTTCGACGCGCACACCGCGACCAAGGAGCAGCTGCTGCCGCACCTGATGGCCGGCGACTTCGACAACGATGGCGTGCTCGATGCCGGCGGCCCGAACGTGCCGTACTTCATGACCGGCGTGTCGCTCGGCGGCATCCACACCGCGCTGACCGCGCCGCTCGAGCCCTTCATCGTGGCGGCGGCGCCGGACGTGCCGGGCGCGGGTCTGGCCGACGTGTTCATCCGCACCCGCCTGCAGTCCAAGGTCACGCCGCTGATGCACCGCGTGTCCGGGCCGATGCTGGTCGGCTGCCCGGCGGGCGACCGCAAGGTGAATGTGTCGTGGAACGATGACTCGAACGGCTGCGGGCAGACCTCGCGCATGGTCTGGAAGGATCCCAAGAGCGAGCAGTGCGTGTCGGTGCAGGTCGAGGAGGACATCGTCAAGGCCAAGCTGACCGTGCCGGAGGGCGCGCACATCGCGGTGTGGAACCTCGACAACGGCCTGTCCGGCAAGGCAGAACCGTTTGCGGACGGCAGCTTCCGCATCGCGGTGGCGGGCGACGTCGGCGATCACTACTCGCTGCAGATCCTGGACGCCGAAGGCAAGGTGCTGAGCGAGAACCTGCTGCAGACGCCGTATTCGGGCCTGGCCAAGGAGCGCAATACCCCGGAATTCCGCCGCTATGTCCAGCTGGCCGCCAACGTGCTGGAAGGCGCCGATGCCATCACGGTGGCGGACCGCGTGCTGAGCGACCCGCTGCCCGGCTACCCGGCGACGAACATGCTGATGATGCTGGCGGCGCAGGACCAGACGGTGCCGTTCACGCAGGGCATCGCGCTGGCGCGGGCGATTGGCCTGTTTGGGCGTGGCGATCCGCTGACCAGCTTGACCGCGCCGTACCGCGCCTGGACGGAAATGGCTATCGCGACTGGCCTTTTGATTGGCGCCAAGGTGGATCCGCTGCCGCTCGACCCGACGCATCCGGAGGGCGGCGATGGCCTGTGCCGCACGCTGGAGACGGTGCCGGGGCAGCCGGGACGCTCCGGCCTGTGCATCGCCAACGTGCACGGCCACCACGAGTACATCGCGCAACCCAACAGCGATGATAGCTTTCCTGCGATTGGTGGGTACAAGGGCACCTACACCGAGTACCATCGCCAGCTGTTGGTGACGTTCCTGCATTCGCTGGGAACGCACATCACGCAGGATCCGTGCTGGGCCGATCCGAAGTGTGTCGTGGACAAGGGCTTGAAGGTCGAATGGGACCTTCCGGTCGGCAGTGTCAAGTAGGCCAGCGGGCCGGGAATGCTCAGAAAGGGCCGAAGCGTCGTCATGATCGCGGACTAGGTCCGCGTCTCTTGCCGGTTCAGCGCGGTCGCGCTACCTTTCGCCGACGTGACGGACCGCAAGGAAGGCGCATTCGAATGGCTGCAGGTGACGAGAACCGCTACTGCCCCTCTTGCGGCATGAAGACAGAGGCAGAGTTCTGTCCCACCGACGGCGTCGCGACCCTCGTTCGCAAAGAGTTGAGAGCAGAAGGGAATGTGGTGCGCGAAGGCGATGTCGTCGCCGGGCGCTACCGCATCACCGGCATCCTCGGGCGCGGCGGCTTTGGCGCGGTGTACTCGGCGGAGCACACCGGCACGCAGCAGCACGTCGCGCTCAAGATGATGCTGTCCAGCGCCGATGGCGCGGACGAGAACGAAGTGCGCCGCTTCTACCGCGAAGCGCAGGTCACCGCGAGCCTCAAGCATCCGAATACGGTTCGCGTTTTTGACGTCGGCCAGACCGATGACGGCGCGCTGTACATCGCGATGGAGTTGCTGCGCGGGCCGACGCTGGAGCAGACGCTGCGCGACTGCGCGCGCGACGCCAAGGTGATGTCCGAGCAGGAAACGCTGAACATGGCGATTCCTGTGCTGAAGAGCCTGCACGAAGCGCACGGCAAGAAGCTGGTGCACCGCGACCTGAAGCCGGCCAACGTGATGCTGACAGAGAGCTCCGACGACGAACCGATCGTCAAGGTGCTGGACTTCGGCATCGCGCGCGCGCAGGACTCCTCGCTGACCGGCGCGGGAACCGCTTTGGGGACGCCGGCTTACATGAGCCCGGAACAGTGCCAGGGCGGCGAGCTGGATGCGCGCTCGGACCTGTACTCGCTCGGCGTCATCATGTACCGCTGCGTGACGGGGCAGCCGCCGTTCAATGACCGCAATCCGCTGACGGTGATGTTCCACCACGCCGCCTCGCCGGTGCCGGACCTGAACGAGACCGCCCTGACGCCGCTGTCGCCGGGATTCGTCCAGTGCCTCAACAAGTCGCTGGCCAAGCGCCGCGAGGACCGCTTCGAGAGTGCCAAGGAGATGCGCACCGCGCTCGAGGCCGTGCTGCGCGGCAACGATTGGACGGCGGCGGCGGCTTCGA
Source organism: uncultured Myxococcales bacterium (assembly GCA_903917305.1). Lineage (GTDB taxonomy): Bacteria > Myxococcota_A > UBA9042 > UBA9042 > UBA9042 > CAIXAA01. The sequence goes on from CAIXAA010000979.1 coordinate 5,894, forward strand.
CGACGGACAAGCGCGCGACGCTCGGTGGTGGCAGCGTCAGCATCGCCAATGACGCGACGCTGGCGACGGCGCTTGCGGGCAGCTCCACCTCGCGAAAAGGCCCGGTCATTCCGGCGCCGGTCGGGCCGATCACGAACCTGACGCAGGCGCGGCGCGCGACCGGTGAGAACCAGGCGATCGACGCGCAGGGGCAGATGCCGCAGCCGGCTTCGCGCGTCGGGCTCTATGTGGGCCTGGGTGCTGGCTTTGTCGCGATTGCCGCTGTCGGTGTCTTCATGGCGCTGCGCAGCACGCAGGTGACCGCGCCAGCAGCGCCGGCTCCGGCCGCCACGGCGGCAGCTCCGGCGCCCGCGCAGGCCGCCGTCGCTCCGGCAGCGCCGGCTCCAGCTCCCGCTCCTGTTGCCGCACCGGCTCCAGCGCCTGCCGCAGCCCCGCCAGCGCCGGTCGCAGCGCCCGAGCCGCCCAAGCCCGCACCCGCAGTCGAAGACAAGCCCCCGGTCGCTGCGGACAAGCCCGCGGCCGACAAGCCGGTTCACGCGGACAAGAAGCCCCCCCGCCACAGCGCCTCGCCAAAGGGGCCGGGTCCGAGCAATGCCCAACCCTTCATTCCGGACTGACTTCCGTCAGTTCCTGGCGACGTTGCTGTGCTGCGCCCTGGCGCTGCCGTTTTCGCAGGTCGCCGAAGCGGCGCGGCCGAGCTCCGGAGAGACCCAGGAAGCGGTCATCGTGTCCAAGCAGGCCTTGGACTACTACCTGCGCAGCAACTACGCGATTGCCGTGGAGTTGTACGCCAAGGCGTACTCGCTCGATGCCAAGCCGGAGTACCTGTACGGCCAGGCGCGCGCCGAGCATGACGCCGGGCTGTTCGAGGCGGCGATCGGGCACTTCGAGCGCTGTCTCGCCGCGTTGGGGGCGGGCGATCAGCTGCGCGTCAAGGCGGACCACTACCTCAAGAAGGCGCAGGAGGCGCTGGCGGCCAAGAAGGCCGTGCAGCCGGTCAAGCCGGAGGTGAAGCCTGAGGTCAAGCCGGACGTGAAGCCCGAGGTCAAGCCGGATCCGAAGGCGAACGTGAAGCCGCAGCTGCCGCAGACGTTGGTGAATCCGCTGGCGCCGCAGCAGCCGGTGGCGTGGCGTCGGCCGGCGGGCTGGGGCGCGCTGGGCGTGGGCGTGGCCGGCATCGTGACCGCGACGATCGTGGGCTTGGGCGCCGTCAGCGATCAGACCGATCTGGACAAGGCGACCGGCAAGAAGAACGCGCAGGGGCTGACGACGGGCATCAGCTTCGACGCGGCGCTGGCCAGACAGAAGAGCATCAACAGCCGGATTACGACGGGTTGGATCGTCGGTGGCGTCGGCATCGCTGCGGCGCTCGCGGGCGGCTTCCTGCTGGCCTCGACGCCCTCGGCGCGCGTGGCCATCGGTCCGGGACCCGGCGACGTGGGTGTGAACCTGGCGCTGCGCTTCTGACGCCTCTGGAGCACCAATCAGAAACTCATTTCTGATGGGGTGCTCCGCAGTGTTGTCTGGTCGCCGAGCGCGCCGATGCGGACGCGCCGGCTC
>CAIXAA010000980.1 GCA_903917305.1 uncultured Myxococcales bacterium
CGTGCATCCTGTTGGATGTGAAGGGTTTCAAGAACTACGCCAAGCCCAGCTAGCCTGGCCACCTGACCGGAGCCGCCTTCGAGCCGCGCGCTTGGAGGCGGCTTCGCCGTTTGCGCTTACGGCGGCACCGTCTCGCACACATCGTCCGGCGCGGAATCCAGGCTGGTGTCACCTGGCGCCACACCGGATGGACACGCGTCGCGCACGCGGTTCGGGCCGCAGCTCACCACGACCAGGCCTTGCCCCTGCAGCTCCAGCCGGTAGGGCGTCTCCCACAAATCCAGCGCTGGATCGCGACCTTTTGCGCTCATCGTCTCGCGGATGAAGGCCGCCAGCGCCTCTTGCTGCCCGGGCTGCGGCGCCGCCGCGCCCAGCGTCCTGGCTTGCCCGATGGCGCGCGCAATCGTCGCCACCTCGTGCTGCACCAGGACCGAGCGGACCGTCTGCAGGACGCGCTCGGTCGTCTGCGGCGCCGTCTTGGCCAGGCCGGCCAGCCCTCCCGCCACCAGCACCAGCGGCATCAGCCTCATGGCTGGGGGCCCAAGCCGAGGACGGCCGAGCGTTCGGCAGCGATCTTCGTGAGGTAGGTGGCGGCGGCGAGGTCTTCGCCGAGCACCTCGACGACGGCGTCGCGCGAGACCTCGATGAGCACGGTGCCGGCTTCGGCGCGCACGGTAGCGGTGCGCTCATGGCTGCCGAGCAAGGCGATTTCGCCGAACCAGTCGCCAGGGATGAACTGCGCGAGCACGCGGTCGACGCCGGCATCGCGGCGCGTCACGGTGCAGCGGCCTTGGCGGATGACGTAGAGCGTGTCGCCGGCGTCGCCTTGGCGCAGGATGTCCTCGGGGCTGTCGCAGCGGTAGACCTCGACGCGTTCGAGCAGGCGGCGCAGGCCTTCGTTGCCGAGCCCTTGGAACAGCGGATGGCTGCGCAAGGCGGCGGCGTTGCGAACCTGTTCGCGCACTTCTGCACCATCGGCGCCGGCTGCGGCAGCGATGGCCAGGAACTGCTCGCGGCCCAAGGTGTAGAGCACGGCGGGCGTCTTGGCCAGGACGCTGGCCGTGCGCGGGACATCCTCGACCAGCGCGGTTTCGCCAAAGAAGTCGCCGGGTCCGAGCTGGCCGGCGTCGTGGCGCAAGCCGCTCTCCTCCTCGATGCGCACCACGCACTGGCCGCTGGCGAGAAAGCAGAAGCGATCGCCGGGGTCGCCTTGACGCAGCACCAGGGCGCCGGCCGCATATTGTTCGCGGCGTGCGGCGGCGGCGAAGTCGCGCAGGGCAGCGCGGCCCAGGCGCGCCAGGAAGGGGATGCCGGCCGCGGCGAGCGCAAAATCGGCGACTTCGGCTTCCGGGAGGAGGCTGGCCTGCAAAGGCGAGTCGATGCCCCGCTTTGCCAGCAGCTGGATGACAAAGCCGATCGTGACGACGACGAGCCCGCCCGCCAGCACCGCGGTGGCGATGAGGATTGCCAGCGCCGGCAGCAGGCCGACCACCCAATCCGGCCGGCTCGCGGAGTGCAGCGCCAGGTCGAGGGCGCCCGGCAGCAGGCCGAGCACCAGCGCCGCCAGCGTCAGCAGCGCATGGGCGATCCACGCCGAGCTGGCCCACAAGTACGCACGTTCCACGGGGCCCACCGGAGTGCCCGCGCGCAGGTTGCGCACGACGCGGCGCAGCAGCCAGGAGCGCGACCGCCTACCCAGGTCCGGCACGCGCGCGGCCAGGCTGACCACGACGCTGCCATCGGCGGCGAAGTAGGGCGCCAGATCGACCAGCAGCACGAGGAGTGCCACGCCGGCGGCTTCGCGCGCCAAGGGGTGATGCTGCCATGCGAAAAGAGCGCCGGTGACGGCTGCGCTCATCGCCAGGACGCCCAGGCCGACGCAGGCCAGGTCGGAGCGCTCCTCCCGCGACAGGGCGCGGCCGTCGCGGTCCTCGACGTCGAGCCAGACCATGCCGCGCTGGGCGCGCAGCACCGCACCGGGCACCGGATGCCCCGCCGCCACCAGCGTCAGCGCCCGCGCCCAGGACCGCAGCGACAGCAGCGCCGCCGTCAGCAGCCACAGGTGCGCCAGCGTCCGCAGCGGCTCGACGTGCAGCGCCAGGAAGGCCAGCAGGATGCCGAGCTGGTGGGTCGCGAGCAGCGCCAGCAACACCAGCGCCAGACTCGCGCTTGCGGCGTGCGCCAGCCGCCTCGGTAGCGCGCGCGGCAGCCGCCGACCCACAGCCAGGCAGCGCCCCAGCCCCGGGACAGGCACACGCAGCAGCGATGGAGTACGGCCACCAGTCAGTGTGGGCCTCCGCCAGGACGCGTGGCCGAGATTCGGCCAAGAACCAAGCCCGTTTGGCGAGCTTACGCGCGGCGGCGGCGGCGCTCAAGGGTTTGCGGTGTTACGGTCCGTGTCGCTCCAGGCGCGCGCGGCCTCCTCGATGAGGCTGACGAAGCGTGAGCACGTGTCCTCGAGGTCGGCGCCCGGCGTGACGAGATCGCCGCCCAGCAGCAGCAGCATGTCGTTGCCGTAAACGTCCATTAAATCCGGTATTTGCTCTAGCCCGAGCTTGCCGCCGGGCGCCGGCAGGATGGCCTTGAGCGTGCCCATCGGCACAGCGGCGCCCAGCGCGACGTCACAGCATTCGTCGAGCGTGAAGCCAAAGCGGGGACCCACATGCGGAAAGATCGTCGCATCGGCGCCCGCGAGCCGCATGAGCTGGCCAAAGAGGACGTAGTGCGCGATGCCGCTGTCCGCGCTGGTCGCAAGGCTGCCCAGCATCGCCGGGTGCGCCAGGATCGGCAGCGCCAGCGCGTCGTCCGCCGCCAGCGCCCGCATCGCGTCAAAGCCGACCAGGCCCGGGCACACCAGCAGCGCGCCCGCCCCCTGCTCCTTGGCGAACTGGGCGCGGCGCGGCAGATCGCCAACCGGCCCCGTGACATTCGCGGCATACAGGCTGCGCCGCCCGGAGCGCTCCGCGCCCAGCATCACCGCGTCGGAACAGCGCGCCACGCGCTCCGCGAAGCCCTCGAAGTCCGCCGTGGGCACGTTGTGGTCTTCCTTGACGATGTCGATGCCGCCCGCCGCCAGCCGGTACGCCATCTGCGCCAGCCCTCCCGCGTCCAGCCCGCGCCCATGGACCGTCGCGCACAGCAGCGGCCGCTGCGGCGCATCCAAGCGCTCGCGCAGGCCTTCGCGCCCGAAGCGCGGCCCGCGAAACCGCTCCCACAACCGCGGACAATCCTTGAGCCGGTCCAGCCGGATGCCGCGCTGCAGGCTCACCGTGCCGTACAGCGTGCTCAGCACCTGGCTCAGGTCGTAGCCGGTGACCTCGTTCGGATAGGTCACAAGTGCGCGCCATGCCTCAGGATGTGCGCCCGGCACCGGCTCGATGCGGTCGATCTGCCCCAGCACGGCCCCGCGCAGGAAGCCGTCGTGCGACAAACCCGCTGCGAATTCGCCGGCTTGTTCGAGGCAGATGATGGCGGCCTTGGCGCGCGCCTCCTCCTCGCTGCCCGACAGACGGTACCACGCGCCGAAGCGCTCGCATTCACGGCAGAACTCTGGCAGGCAAGGGTGGTACGCACCCATCAAAGCTCCTCGATCGCCACACCGCTGCCGCGCAGACCCTCAATCGGCTTCAAATTCAGACCCTTGGGAATCCTGAGCGTCTGCAGGTTCGCCAGGTCCGCCAGCGGCCCCAGATCTTGAACGCCCGTCTGGCTCAAGTCCACGTATTTCAGCGCCGCCAGCTTGGCGATCGCTTTGATGTCCGTCAGTTGCGGATTGCGGCTCAGGTCCAGCCGCTCCAGCCGCGGCAGACCCGCGAGGAACGCCGCATCCTTGAGGCCATCGCCCGGCAGCGCCAGTTCCGTCAGGTTCGTCAGCCCCTTGAGCGCCGCCGCCGTCCCCAGCGGCGCGTTCTCCACATGCAGCCTGGTCAGCGCCCGCGCGGTCGCCAGGTCAGCGATCGTCTTGAGTTTCGCGCAGTTCGTGACGCGCAGCTCGCGCAGCTTCGGCAGCGCGCCCAGCGGCTTCAAGTCCGGCACCGCCACCGCCGTCAGCTCCAAGTTCTGCAGCGCCGTCAGGGGCTTGAGCGACGCAAGACTCATCACGCCCGGCTCCGCGCCCGTCATCTCCGTCTTGCCCGACGTGATGCGCGCCGCGGTGATGCGGCCGTCGAGGCTCCAGTCCTGGATCGCCTCATCGAGGTTCAGCCGGTCGGTTTCCTGAGTCCGCGGCAGCACATGCAGGCCGCGCAGCACCGCGCGCTGCGTCTCCTTGGTCGCCTCGATCGCCGCCGCATTCTTGCCCGGCGGCTGCTGGCCGAGCGCCGGACTCCCCACGCACAGCATTCCCACGACCATCATCCACAGCAACCGCATCGTGTTCCGTCCTCCCGGCCGCCAAGCCTAGCGTTTCGGCACGGCAAGGTACAGACCGCCGCGCAGCACATTGCCGTCCAGCCCGCTGCGCGCTAGCGTATCTGCCTGCGACGACGCGCGCTTGCGCAAGGACGTCCGATGCCGCAGGTGCGCGAGAGCCCAGCGCAGCAGTACCAGCGCTACCGCCGCCTGCTGGCGCAGCAACCGCTGCCGGCGGCGCTGGTGGATCTGGACGCCGTCGACGCAAACCTCGCGCGGATGCTGGCGCCGGTGCGCGCGGCGGGGCGCACGCTGCGGCTGGCGACGAAGTCGGTGCGCGTCCCGGATTTGCTGCGCTATCTCGTGGACCACAGCCAAGGCACGATCCGCGGGCTGATGACCTATTGTGCCGCGGAGACTGCGTTTTTGGCGCAGCAAGGCCACGACGACCTGCTGCTCGCGTACCCCACGGCGCGGCCGCACGACGCGCAGCTGCTGGCGCAGGCGAACCGGACGGCGACGGCGGCGGTGGTGGTTGACGATGTCGCGCAGCTGGCCGTGCTGGATCGCGCCGCGACCGACGCGAAGACCTTGATTCCTGTCGTGATTGAGCTGGATCTCGCCTACCGCCTGCTCGGCCAGCTGCACCTAGGCGTGCGCCGCAGTCCGCTGCGCGACACGGCGGCCGTCGTGGAACTGGCGGAACAGCTTGCGAAATTTCCGTCGCTGCGCTTGCACGGCCTCATGGGCTACGAAGCCCACGTCGCCGGCCTGACCGACCGCAACCCCTTCACACGCTGGAGCAATCTCGGCAAGCGCCTCTTGAAGCGCCGCGCCATCCCGGACATCGCGCGGCGCCGCGCCGAAGTGCGCCAGGCGCTGCAAACCCGCGGCTTCCAAGTGGAACTCTTCAACGGCGGCGGCACCGGCAGCCTCGCCAGCTCCCTGGCCGACAGCGCGCTCACGGAAGTCACGGCCGGTTCAGGCTTTTTGGGCAGCCTCCTGTTCGACGCCTACGCCGGCCAGGCGTGGGAACCGGCGCTTTGCTTTGCGCTACAAGTGGTTCGCCGTCCCGCGCCCGGCATCGTCACCTGCCACGGCGGCGGTTTCGTCGCGTCGGGCGAGGCGGGACCGGACAAGCTGCCGCGCCCGTGGTTGCCTGAAAAGCTTGAACTTTTGGACATGGAAGGCGCCGGCGAAGTGCAGACGCCGCTGCGGCATCCCGCGGATGTGCAGCTGGAGCTGGGCGATCCCGTGTTCTTTCGCCACGCGAAAGCTGGCGAATTGGCAGAACATTTTGGTGAGTACCTGTTGGTGCGCGGTGAGGCGATCGAAGCGCGCGCGAAGACGTACCGCGGACTTGGCCAGTGCTTCTTGGGGTGAACATGCAGCCATCTCGCATCGTGCTCTGCGTTCTTCTCGGTCTTGCGGCGGCTTGCTCGTCGGCAACGAAACCGCACGCCGCAGCGCCGGCCGCGGACACGGTGGAGACGTCGGCCGACGCGGCTTCGACGCCGCTGTTCGAAGTGCTCCCAGGCACGCAAGTGCGCATGAGGCTTGGGCCGAACCGCGGGTTTTGGGACGGGCCGTTTCCCAGTGACGACCTCCGCGATGTGAACGGTGTGGTGCAGTTGCCGACGTTCCCGGACCCGAACCAGGTGCCGCTGCTTGGCCAGGCCCTTGCGCTGCTTGCTCAGGAACATCAAGGGTTTTCGCTGACAGCGCCCATATTCCTGTCGCTGACCGGTCCCATCGATGAAAGCCGCCTGCCGGATGCGAAAGGCAGCCTGGACCCGTCAGCCAAGGTGTTTCTCGTCGATGCCACGCGCATGGGTGAGCGCCATCCGGTCGTCGTTCACTTCGAGGCCGACGGCGGTCCGAACGGCACGACGAATCTCCTGTCGATTCTGCCGCTTCAAGGCGTCCCGCTGCATCCGGACGAGTTGTACGTCGCCGTCGTGCTGCGCTCGCTCAACGATGCCGCGGACGAGCCGCTCGGCCGGTCGCAAGAACTTGCCGACCTGCTGAACGATCCCAAGTTCGCCGATTACGGCTTGGCGTTGCATCTGTTGAAGCCGATCAACCTTCCTCTCGACAACATCGCTGGTCTGGCCGTCTTCACGACGGGCCACCCGGCCGGGCCGATGGCCACAGCGCGCACGGCCATCCTGAACGAACCTACGCCCTTGCCCGGCCCCTGGACACGCACGGACGTCTTCGACGAGTACTGCGTCTACCAAACCACCATCGACATGCCGGATTACCAGTCGGGCACGCCCCCTTTCCAGACGAGCGGCGGCGGCTGGCTAATCGACCATGCTACGGCGGCGCCGGTCCCCATCCTCCAACGCCACTCGACCTCCAGCCTGTTTGTCACCATCCCGCGCAAACCCATGCCCGACAATGGTTTTCCCCCAACCGTCTTCGTGCGCACCGGCGGCGGCGGCGATCGGCCGCTGGTCGACCGCGGCGTCCAGCCCGGCACCGGCCAGCCGACGCCAAAGGATCAGGCGGGCACCGGCCCGGCCATGTGGTTTGCCAAGGCGGGCTTTGCCGGCATCCAGGTCGACGGTCCGCTGGGCGGCCTGCGCAACGTTACCCACGCCGACGAGCAGTTCCTGATCTTCAACGTGATGAATGCCGAGGCCTTGCGCGACAACATCCGCGAGTCGGCGCTGGAGCTGATGCTGCTCGCCCACATCGTGCCCAAGCTGCAGTTGGACACGTCGGATTGTCCAGGAGCCAGTGCTTCCGCGCACTTCGACGACAACTTCCTGTCGCTCATGGGCCACTCGACCGGCGCGTGGATTGCCCAGCTGGTCCTGGCCTTCGAGCCGGCGTACAAGCTGGCGATCCTGAGCGGCGCGGGTTCGAGCTACCTGGAGAACATCGTGCACAAGCTCCACCCGGTGGCGACTCGGCCGATCGCTGAAAGCTTGCTGGGTTACGACACGATCAACCGCACGCTGACCGACCACGACCCGGCGCTGATGCTGGTGGAGTGGGCGGCGGAGCCGTCGGATCCGCAGGTCTACAACCACCCGGCGCAAGCGCACCATGTGCTGATGCTGCAAGGCATTGTCGATGGCTACATCTTGCCGGCCATCGCCAATCCGACGACGCTGTCGATGGGCCTGGATCTGGCGGGCGATGCGCTGGACGCCAAGAGCGCCGAGGAGAAGGCCTTGAATCAAACGTCGATTCTCGACCTGCTGCCGTTCGTCGGCCGCAAGCAACTGACGCTGCCGGTGACCGGCAACCGCGACGGGAAGTACACCACCGTGGTCGTGCAGCACCCCGGCGACGGCATCGAGGACGGCCACGAAGTCGTTTTCCAGACCGAGCCGCCCAAGCATCAGATCATCTGTTTTCTCAAGAGCTTCCTGACTGGCGTGCCCACGGTCGTGCCTTTGGCCGGCCTGGATGCGCCCTGTCCTTGATTCCACCCGCGCCACGTCGCGCAACCTGAGGTTTTTCATGAATTACGCATACATCCTCGAAGCCGTCCGCACCCCGCGCGGTCGCGGCAAGATGGGCAAGGGCGCCCTGTGCAACATCCACCCGCAGGAGCTGCTGGCGCAGACGCTGCAGCACCTCGTGCACAAGAGCGGCGTCGAAGTGGGCGACATCGATGATGTTGTCACCGGCTGCGTCTCGCAGGCCGGCGAGCAGGGCGCGAACCTTTCGCGCAACGCCGTGCTGAGCGCGGGCTGGCCGCTGCACATCGGCGGCACGACGCTGAACCGCTTCTGCGGCTCTGGCCTGCAAGCCGTGAACTTTGCAGCGATGGGCGCGGCATCGGGCGCGCAGCAGCTCGTCGTTGGCGGCGGTGTCGAGAGCATGTCGCGCGTCGCCTTTGGCGCGGATGGCGGCGGCATCGACGGCAGCAACGAGACCTTGCGCAAGCGCTACTTCCAGGTGCCGCAGGGCATCAGCGCCGATCTCGTGGCGACGCTGGAAGGCTTTGACCGCGCGGAGTTGGACGCGTGGGCGCTGCGTTCGCAGCAGACGGCGGCGCGCGCGATGGCCGAAGGCCGGTTCGCCAGGTCCCTGTTCGCCGTCCGCGACCCGGCGACCGGCGAGACGGTGCTCACCCAGGATGAGCTGCCGCGGCCCGATACCTCGCTGGAAGGCTTGACGAAACTGCCGGCTTCCTTTCTCGCGATGGGCGCCGCGCCGATGGGTCCGGACGGCGCGACGCTGGACGAGCTGGCCTTGCGCGGCTATCCGCAGGCCAGCGCGATCCAGCACGTGCACACGGCGGGCAACTCCTCGGGCATCGTCGATGGCGCGGCGGCCGTGCTGATGGCGTCGGAGGGCTACGTCAAGGCGCACGGGTTGAAGCCGCGCGCCCGCATCCGCGCCCTGGCGACGATCGGCGCGGAGCCGGTCATCATGCTCACGGCGCCCGCGCCGGTGTCGCAAAAGGCCCTCAAGCTCGCGGGCATGCAGGCCAGCGACATCGATCTGTGGGAGATCAACGAGGCCTTTGCCGCCGTGGTGCTGCAGACGGTGCGCGCGCTCGGCATCGATCCGGCGCGTGTGAACGTCAACGGCGGCGCCATTGCGCTCGGCCATCCGCTGGGCGCGACGGGGGCCATGCTCCTCGGCACCGCGCTCGACGAGCTGGAGCGCACCGGCAAGGCTACCGCGCTGATTACGCTCTGCATTGGCGGCGGGCAGGGCATCGCCACCATCATCGAGCGCGTCTAGCTTGGCGCCTGCCGGCCGTTCCTAGTCCAACAGCCGTTTCGCACGGTCTTCGCCGTCCAGATCCGGCACATGGAGCGCGCACCAGGCCGCCACGCGCAGGAATTCCGCTGCCAACGCGCGCACGGCGCCGCTCAAGGTGCCCGGTTCGGCATCGGTCGACGTCTGCTCGACGGCCTGCGCCAAGGACGCCAACGTTTCCGCGCCCATCGTGCCCGCGACGCCGCGCAGCGCGTGCGCTTCGAAGGCGGCAGCCGCACAATCGGCCTGTTCGGCCGCGGCGCGCATACGCTGCACGCGGGACTCCGCCGTCGACAGGAACACGCGCACCAGCTGCGCCAGGGCCCGGTCCGGATCGCGCGGCTCCAGGTCGCGCAGCTGCGCCAGCACGTCCGAGCGCAGCGGCGGCCC
>CAIXAA010000981.1 GCA_903917305.1 uncultured Myxococcales bacterium
CTTCGAGGTCGGGCGGCACGAAGAGAAGATGGGCCTGCGCGGCAGCTCCACCGTGTCGCTGTCCTTCTCCGATTGTTTCGTGCCAGAAGACGCGCGCTTGGGACCCGAGGGCGTCGGCTTCGAGATCGCCATGGTCGCGCTCGACGGTGGCCGCTGCGGCATCGGCGCGCAAGCGATCGGCATGGGCGACGCGGCCTTGCGCGCCGCCGGCGCCCACATGGAGCGGCGCAAGCAGAGCGATCGCGCGGCTGGCCTCGATCAGTCCAAAGCCTTCCGTATCGCGGATATGGCAACGCGGCTCGATGCGGCGTGGCTGATGGTCCTGCGCGCCTGCGCCCTGCGCGACGCCGGCAAGAAGGCCTCGCGCGAATGTGCGATGGCCAAGGTCTTTGGCAGTGAAGCCGGCAACTTCGTGTGCCAGGAAGCGCTGCAGATCGCTGGCAGCGCGGCGCTCGCCCAGGATCATCCGGTGGCGCGCGCCTTTCGCGACGTCCGCGTCAGCCGCATCTACGAAGGCACCAGCGAGATCCAGCGTCTCGTCATCGCCCGCAGCCTCAGCGCGCCCCGCTGAAACCTCTTTCGAGTCGAGGCTTTCATGACGCTCCCCTCCGCTTCTGAATCCGCCCCGGCGCGCCGCGGCCGCGTGCTCATCGGCAAGGTCGGCCTCGATGGCCACGATCGCGGCGCCAAGGTCGTCGCCCGCGCCCTGCGCGATGCCGGCATGGAAGTCATCTACACGGGGCTGCACCAGACACCGGAGATGATCGTCTCGGCGGCCATCCAAGAAGATGTCGACATCATTGGTCTTTCTATCCTGTCGGGTGCCCACAACCACCTCGTGCCGCGCGTGATGGCGCTGCTGGCGGAGCGGGGCGCCGGCGACATCTCGGTGTTCGTCGGCGGCATCATTCCGGATGGCGACCGCGCGGTATTGCTGGAGAAGGGCGTCGCGGCGATCTTCACGCCGGGTGCGACGCTGGAGTCGATCTCGACGAAGATCCGCGAGATCCTGACGGAAAAGGGCGTCCACGTGCTGGGCGCCACGGCCGAATGATCAAGCGCTAGGAGACGGCCATGGACTTCGCACAAGGCGACCAGCAGCAGATGATTCGCGAGGCGGTGCGGGCTTTTGCCGAGAAGGTGGCAAGGCCGGCGGCCATGGCGTGGGATCGCGACGCTGGCTGGGATGCGGCGGGCCATCGCGGGCTGGCCAGCCTCGGCGCCTTTGGCCTTGCGGCAGCGGAAGCGCTCGGCGGGCTGGAGTTGGACGCGCCGACCTGGACGGCTGCGCTCGAGGAGCTGGCGGCGGCCGATGCCGGTGCCGCGGAGGCGCTCGTGGCGCACGCGGCGTGTCTGGCCCACCTGGAGGCTGTCGGCACGGCGGGGCAGAAGGCAGCGTGGGCAGGCAAGCTTGCGGCTGGCGAGGCGCTCGGCTGCCTGGCGCATGAGGACGACCCCGACAACCTCGACAGCGACACCGTGCGCACGGTCGCCGTAGCGGACGGCGCGGGGTGGCGGCTGACGGGCGCCAAGCCGGCGGTGGTGCTGGGCGCGCACGCGCAGGTGGCGGTCGTGACCGCGGTCGCGCAAGATCTTGGACTGACGGCATTTCTTGTGCCGATGAACGCCCCGGGCGTGCGCGTCCTGGCGCTCGACGCGCTCGGGTTGCGCTCCGCGGCAGCCGCGACACTGGAGTTGACCGACGTGGCGCTGGGCGCGGACGCCGTGCTGGGCACGCCGGGCGCGGCAAAGGCGGAGCTGGAGCCGGTTCGCGACGATGCGCGCCTGGGAACGGCGGCGGTCGCGCTCGGTCTGGCGCGCGCCGCGTTGCGCGAGGCGGGACGCTACGCCGCTGGGCGGGAGCAATTCGGCAAGCCGATCAGCAGTTTTCAGCCGATCCAGTGGATGATCGCCAACTCGGCCACGGAGATCGACGCCGCGCGGATGCTCGTGACCCGCGCCGCCTGGCTGCGCGCTGCCGGAAAGCCGGCCGCCCGCGCCATCGCGATGGCCAAGCTGCAAGCGACGGAGGCCGCGCTGCGTGCCGCCGACCGCGGGCTGCAGGTGCACGGCGGCTACGGCTACACGAAGGACTTCCCCATCGAGCGCATGCTCCGGGATGCCGCGCTGTTGCAGATTCTGCACGGCTCTCGCGACCTTCAGCGTGTGCGCATCGGCAGCTCGCTCGCCGGCGCCGCCTGACCGCCGCACCGTCCCGCCGGACATCGCCTCGATTCCGTTGCTTGGCCGCCTGCCTGGGGTGGGCCGCTGGACATCGCCCGCCGCGAGCCGGATCCTGAATGCGTTCCATTTGGCTGGAGGTCTCATGCCACACCGGCACCTGCACGCGTCTGTTCGCAGCGCCGCGGATGCGTGGGCGCCACGTGTCGTGGACTTCGACATCGGCGCGCTGGTCGAGGAGGTGGCGGAGTTGTACGCCGGCCAGGCCCAGGCGCGCCACGTGGAGTTGGCGTTTGAAGTCGCCAGCGACGTGCCGGCCGTGCTGCACGGGGAGGCGGGGCGGCTGCGCGAGGCGCTGACGACGTTGCTGGGCGAAGCGGTTCGCCACACGCCGCAAGGCGAAGTCGTCGTGCGCGTGCTGCTTGGGCCGCCGCAGGCCTCTGGCGTGGAGGTGTGCTTCGAGGTGCGCGACACCGGGCTGGGTCGTGCGCGCCGCGGTGCCGCCGTTGCGCGTGTGGTCGCACAGTTGGGCGTTGCGTGCGACATCAGCGGCCAGCCGGGGCACGGCACGACCGTGCGCTTTGCCGTGCCGCTGCAAGCCTCGACGGCCAAGCCCCTGCCGGTGCGGGAGCGCTTCAGCCTCGAGGGCCTGCGCGTGCTGCTGGTCGACGACAACGTCACGAGCCTGTCGATCCTGGAGCGGCAACTCAAGTCGTGGCGGCTGCTGCCGACGCGCTGTTCCACCGCGCAAGCCGCCGTCGATGCCTTCGACCGGGCGATGGCGCGCGGGGAACCGTTTGATCTCGGCCTACTCGACTACCACGTGCCCGATGTGGACGGCCTCGCGCTGGCCAGCGAGTTGCGGAAGCGGCCCGAAGGCGATCGGCTGCGCATCGTGCTGCTGGGTGGGCGGGCGGATCGCGAGGAGCTTGCCGTGCGCCGCGTGCCGCGCATCGAAGCGGTGGCCGAAAAACCGCTTGGTGCCGCGCACTTGTATGACGTGCTGACCCAGGTGATGGGCGTGCTGATTCCGGCGGCGCGCCGGCGCAGTCCGCGCGGTCGCACGCGGGCGGACGGGCCGCCGCTGCGCTCGGACGTGCTGGCGCAGCTGCGCGACCTGGAGCCGCGCGATCCGGACCGGGCCCTGGCGCAGCTGGTGCGCGTGTTCCTGTCGACGGCGGAGTCCCGCGTGCAGCGTATGCGCGCCGCGGCCGAA
>CAIXAA010000982.1 GCA_903917305.1 uncultured Myxococcales bacterium
CCCCTCCGGCAACCAGGACGGCCGGGCAGCGAGCAGCACGGCGGCCAGACAGGCTGGAACCAAGCCGATGAGCGCCGGAAACCCCATGTAGCGACCGCCCGCGACGATGAGAACTGCCTCGACGGCAAACAGGTAGCGAGCCTTGGCCACGCGGCGAATGGGCGGGGGCAGACCGTCTTCGACATCCATGTTGCCCTCAATTAGCACGCCGCTTTGGAGACCGCTGCGGCGCGCCGGCGGCCATAGGCTCGACCAGGGGCACCCGCACCTGAAGGTGCGGGCAACTGTCGCGAAGCCTCTGCGAGCCTGGCTCACCCTGCTTGAGCAGGCTGTGACGGCTGGCGCGTTGGGGCAGGGCCAGGAGGATGCTGCACCGCTGCCGCCGTACTGTCCAGCGCGTTTCCCCCGCATGGACGCAGGGAAGGCCGCCCGGCATCGCGCCATTCCAGACCCGCACGGACGCGCACCAGACTTGCAAGCCACCGTTCCAAACCTGCACAGAGGGGCTCCAGACTTGCACGGCGCCAGTTCAGACCGGCAAAGCGCCGTTCCAGACCTACACGGACGCGCGCCAGGCTTGCAAGCCGCGGTTCCAAGTCTGCACGGAGGGGCTCCAGACCTGCACAGAGGTGCTCGCCTTTGCGGATGGCGTGCGACACGAGGGCAAGCGCAAGCTCGGGGGCGAAGGCGGCTGCGGATCAGGCGCCAGTTGCCCCACCGTCCCTCGCGGCGTAGCCTTCCAAACCGGAGGTGGTCGTCATGGTCCTGCACAAACGCGACAACAAGCACTACACCTACGCGGACTACCTGAAGTGGCCCGAGGAACAGCGCTACGAGATCGTCGATGGCAACGCCTATGCCATGTCGCCGGGTCCGGATCTGGCGCACCAGGAAGTGGCGTTTGCCATTGCGCACCAGGTTGCATCGCAGCTGGAAGGCAAGCCGTGCCGCGTGTTCGTGGCGCCGCTCGACGTGCGCCTGCCCAAAGCCGGGCAAGCGGACGAGCGCACCGACACCGTCGTGCAGCCTGACGTGCTGGTGGTGTGCGACCCGCAGAAGCTCGACAAGCGCGGCGTGCGCGGTGCGCCGGACTGGATTGTCGAGGTGCTCTCGCCCGCAACGGCGAGCCACGACCAGGTGCGCAAGCGCGGCGTGTACGAGCGCGCCGGCGTGCGCGAGTTCTGGCTGGTGCATTCCACCGAGCGCTGGTTGACGGTCTACCGTCTCGAAGGCACCGCGTACGGCCGCCCGGATGTGCAGGAGTTGGAGGGCGAAACGCCGGTCGGTGTGCTGCCGGGCGTGGTGGTGGACTGGGGGCGCGTGATGCAGTGGTTGCCCGCGCTGGAGGCTTGAGGCGGCGGCACGCTTGAACCGGACCCGGCGCCGGAGCCAGAACCGGAACCGGAGCCAGAACCGGAACCGGAACGGGAGCCGGAGCCGGAACCGGACCGACCGCCAAGCCTTGCCCGCCGCCCGCGTCCCGTCTACGCTCGCCCCATGAAGCTGCAAACCCTCCTGATTCCCGCTGCCCTCTGGATCTCCCTGCCCGCCTGCTCGACCACCGCCAGCAGCGCCAGCTACGTCGCCACCGACGCCACGGGCGCGGACACCAGCCAAGGCGACGTCTCCACCAACACCACGAAACCGCAATGCTTCGACGCCGCCGCCAAAGCCACCGACGTCTGCGCCTTCGCTCCGACGGGGGACGTCTGCAGCCTCGGCGACGCCAACGCTTGCACGCCGCTGACGCAGATCCAGGTCTACGCCGACGACGGCAAGAACGGCGCGTGCTTGCACCTCGTGTTCCAGAACAACTGCAGCGGCGAGATCTTCGCGGACACGTGCATCGAGCGCACCAACGCCGCGACCGGCAAGGTGTCGTCGCAGTGCTGGACTTCTTCGGTGCTGCCCGGCTTCAAGATCGACGTGAGCCAATGCCAGGCGACGGGCAAGTACTTCCAGGTCGCGTCGCTGAGCAGCGGGCAGCTGGACATCCTGGAGCAGAAGTGCAGCGCGCCGCAGTGAGCGCGGACGGCTAGCGGCAGGCGCCGTGCATGCAGCGCTCGCCGGCGGGGCAGTCCGCATCGGAGGCGCAGGTGCCGGGAGCCGGGGCAGCGGCGGGCGCGGCGACGGGCGCGGCGGCCGGAGCAGCCGCGTGCGCCGGGGCCGCGTCGG
>CAIXAA010000983.1 GCA_903917305.1 uncultured Myxococcales bacterium
CATTCGCGCCTCGAACTTCGCTGCCTTCGGTGTCCTGGCGAGCTGCCAGTCGACCGGCACGCGGATCTACACGCCCGGCGGCATGTCCGACCTGGCCAAGCCCGACGACGTGCTCGTCAGCGGCCTGATGGCGCTGATTGGCGGCAAGGAGAAGTCGGAGCTGGTGCGCCGGGCGCAAGCGGGCAAGGAAGCTAAACGCCAGCGTGGTCAGTGGGTTCACCGCTTGGCCGCGCTGCCGCGGGGGATTGCCTACGATCGGCACAACCAGCGCTGGAGCTTCACCGACGAGGCCGTCACGGTGCGGGAGATGTTCCGCCTGGCCCATGACGGGGCGAGCATGGCGGAGATTGGTCGCCGCGTCGGCCTTCCCTTTCAGACCGCTCGTTCGATGCTGCAGAATCCTCTGTACGATGGCCGGCTTGTGTTCGACGAGCGGTCGACTGGGCGGCTTGCGAACTCGAAACGCCGCAAGAAGGTGGCTCGCTCGCCGGAACAGGTGATCGATGTGCGTGTCTTCAGCGAGATCAACCAGTTGGTGCCGCACGCGCAGTGGCTCAGCGTGCAAGCCCGGTTGCGGGCGGCGCAACAGGACCACCGACGGCGGCGAGAGCTCACCGCTCCGCTCGCTTGGGCGTCGACGTTCTTGTTTAGCGCGCACGAGCCCAGACTCGACGACGGTGCTTCGCCGCGACACGTGATCTACGGCTGCGGCACTGGCGAAGGGCCCGGGAAGCCACCCCGCTATCTCTGCCGGTGCAAACATGCCAGTCCGGGCGACAAGTTGCAGCGGTGCGGGCTCGTAGGCTTGAGGTGCGATGTCGTGAATCCTGCGCTCGACCGCTACCTGGCGGATCTGACGCAGAGCGACTGGCTGCTCTCGACCGCGCTTGCAGCCGTCAAGGAGGCCGCAACGCCAGACACGGCCGCGCTGCGCGAGCGCACCGAGCGGAGCCTGTCCGCGCTGGACCGGCGCGAGAAGAAGCTGCTGGACTTGTACGAGCACGACGGCATCGACCTGCACGAGTACACGGCTCGTCGCCACGTCATCAAGACGGAGCGCGCAGCGTTGCGAACGGCATTGGCCCAGGCGGCTGCGGTGCCGACGCTGCCGAGCGACAGCGCCATCCGGGCTCAGGCGCAGGCGTGGATGTGGGAGGCCTCCTGGCCGCCGCACCAGAAGCGCCAGTGGCTCGCCAAGTTCGTAGACGCGATCCACGTCTCAAGCCAGGGTATCCAGCGTGCCATCTTCCGCGTCTACGGTGACGACGGCAGCGTGATGGCCTGCAGCGCCGAGCAGCAGGTGCCGTGGAAGTCGCTGATTGGCTACGCGCCGACGGGCCTGGAACGCACCGCTGGCGCACGCGGGGCCGTTCCGACCGGTGGGGCCGCGGAGGCGCTTTGCGTCAGCGGCGACATGCTGCGGTGGTATCTGGCGCACGGCATCGTGAGGTTCGCCGGGGCGAAGGTCGGCCGCGCGCGCCTGTGGACGCCAAGCGACATCGACATGGCCCGCGGGCAGTTGGCGGCGCACAACGCGAGTGTCGCGGAGCACCGGCGCCGCGCGCACGGGCGGTTCGCGGGACCGACGCCGCGGTGATCGGAAGTTGGAAGACCGCCTGGACATGCGCGAGCGGCACGACGGCGGGCTCGGTGCAATCCTGGCGCTGCCGGATGGGCCGGTGGCACGTGTTGAGCGCGCCAGTTGCAGGGCGATGAGCCCTGCCGTGTCCTTCGCTCCCTAGCTTGCGGATCCGTATCCAA
>CAIXAA010000984.1 GCA_903917305.1 uncultured Myxococcales bacterium
CACATCGGCGGCGGTCTGGTACTTCGTCGGCAAGGACGCCTCGGCCAACTCCGCGCTGCTGCGGATCCACGGCGAGGGCGAAGAGGGCGCCAGCGGCGACGCGGTGACGGTCTTCGAATTGCCTGCGTTTTCAGTGAACTGAGCGGGCCGGCGTCGCGGCGCCAACGTCTGTTACGCCTCCACACCCAGCCGTTTCTGCAAATCCGCCTTGTCGACGGACTTGGACATCGCCTCGGCCGCCGTCACCTTGCGTTCCTGCACCAGCCGCGCCAACTCCTCGTTCAGAAGGCCGTTGCCCAGGCTGCGCGCGAGCGTCATCGCGCCCGGGATCTGGAACGTCTTGCCCTCGCGGATCAGGTTCTGCATCGCCGAGTTCACCACCAGGATCTCCAGCGCCGCCGCGCGACCGCCGCCGATCTTCTTGCACAGCGTCTGCGCGACCACGCCCTTGAGCACTTCACTCAGCGTCGTGCGGACTTGCGCGTGCTGCTCCGGCGGGAACACGTTGATGATGCGGTCCACCGTGCTCGCCGCGGTGGCGGTATGCAGCGTGCCGAAGACGAGGTGGCCGGTGTTGGCCGTCTCGAGCGCCAGCGTGATGGTCTCCAGGTCGCGCATCTCGCCGATGAGCACGATGTCCGGGTCCTCGCGCAGCGCCGCCTTGAGCGCGCGGGCAAAACTGTTCGTGTGCGAGCCGACTTCGCGCTGGTTGACCAGCGACTTGTCGGACTCGTGCACGAACTCGATGGGATCCTCCAGCGTCAGGATGTGCGCCCGCCGCGTGTGGTTGATGGCGTCGATCATCGCGGCCAGGGTGGTCGACTTGCCGCTGCCGGTGGGGCCGGTCACGAGCACAAGCCCCTTGGGCAGCTCGCAGAAGCCCTTGACGGCAGGGGGCAAACCCAGCTGGTCGAACGACAGGATCTTGGCCGGAATCTGGCGCAGCACGGCGCCGATGCCCTTGGCGTCGCAGAACAGGTTGACACGAAAGCGCGCAACATCGCCCAGCGCATAGGCAAAATCGGCGTCGCGATCTTCGGTGAAGGCCTCCTTGCTGCGCTCGCCCATGACCGGCGCGAGCAATTCGAGCACCTCGCGCGGGCCGAGCGGCGGCAGGTCCCCGACCTCACGCATCTCGCCATCGACGCGCCACCGCGGGCGCTGCCGCGCGGAGAGGTGCAGGTCCGAAGCGCCCTCCGCAACCATGCGCCGCAACAGCAGATCCAGGCGCGGCGACTCGGACGGCACGTCCGGCACCGGCGCCACGGCCGGCTCCGTCGACACGTGCCAGAGCCCGCTGGCGCCGCTGTAGGACCGCATCGCCTGGTCGAAGAACGTCGCCTCGATGCGCACCGGCCGCAGCTCCAGGCTCGGCAGCTGGCGGCGCGCGGCGTCCAGCACCACCGGGTTCGGGTCATCGACAAAACCAAGCTCGAGCACGCGGCCTTGCAGGTGGAGCGGGATGACGCGCTGGCGCTGCACGAAATCGAAGGGCAGCAGCGAGACGACCTCGGTGGTCGGCAGCTGGCGCGGCACGCTGTCGGTCATCGGCACCATGCGTGAAGACCCGACGACACGCCGGCTCAGCGCGCGCAGCAGGGCCGCGCCGAACTCCGGCGCGTTCAGGACGAGCTGGTCGAACACCTCCTTGCTGAAGCGCACCGAGTGCAGCATGCCCAGGGCGACGACGGTGGCCGTGCGCGGCTCCCCCAGGATCAAGCCCAGCTCTCCCGCGCAATCGTGGGCGGTCAGGCGGCTGATCTCGCGCGACTCGCCGCGTCCCGATTCGCCAATGCGCACGGATGCTTCGCCGGCGAGGATGACGTGAAAGGCGTCCGACGGCTCGCCCTCCATCATCAGCGGCTCATCCGCGTCGTACTGCGCCAGCGTGGCCGCGCGCGCCGCCACGACCAGTTGATCCATCGCCATGCCGGCAAAGAGGGGACATTGGGCCAGCACGGCGGCGACCTTCTCGAGTCGTTCGCCGTCAAGGAGCACAGAGCGCATGGGGCCTCGCAGGTGGACGTGCGAGGGCACTGCGGGCCGATCCGGCGGCCGCCGCTTCGCACGAATGCGGAGCTTGAGCGGGCTCGCGGCGTCTGTCCAGACGGGTTTTGTGCGGAGCGGCGAGCACGGTTGCCTGGTGCGCACCGTGCGGTCAGTCCTTGCGGCTCTCGAACGCCCGCATCAGCTCAATCGGCAGCGGAAACAGGATGGTGGAGTTCTTCTCCACCGCAATCTCCGCCAGCGTCTGCAGGTAGCGCATCTGGATGGCCGTCGGGTTGGTCGAGATGACGTTGGCCGCTTCGAGCAGCTGCTGCGAGGCCAGCAGCTCGCCTTCCGCCGCGATGATCTTGGCGCGCTTCTCGCGCTCGGCCTCGGCCTGACGCCCCATCGCCCGCTGGATTTGATCAGGCAGATCAACGCTCTTGAGCTCCACCG
>CAIXAA010000985.1 GCA_903917305.1 uncultured Myxococcales bacterium
CGCAGGAGGTGATCTGCTCGTTCGCCAGCAACTTCGACCAGGCCAAGGAGCAGGTGCTCAACGACACGCTGCCGACGGCGGACCTGAACCCGGAGACGAACCAGGGGCAGAAGGAGAGGGAGACCAGTCTTTTGCCGGAGTTCCAGAGCGCGCTCAAGAAGGCCCTCGGCTACTTCAACGAGAACCTGGGCACGAACGCCAAGCTGGCGAGCACGCGGCGGCGCTTCCTGGTCGTGATTTCGGACGCCAAGGACCGCGAGACGCGCAAGGACAAGCTGCAGCCGAAGTTGAAGAAGATGGTCGAGGGGCAGATCGACGAGAACAAGATCCGCATCTACGCCATCGGCTATTCGCCGGACGACGAGCAGTACCTGTCGCTGCTGCAGGAAGTGGCGAACGTCTCGGGCGGTGCGTACACGTACGTGTCGAACAAGGACGGCCTGGGCACGATTCCGTCGGTGTTCGACAACGTCGCGAATCGCATCAAGAAGCAGTACATCATCACGGCCAGGCTCGCGGAGCTGCCCGATGGCGGCGAGGTCATCAAGGGCAAGGACGAAGCCAAGCACATCATCAGCGTCAAGGCGAAGTTGAAGGGCGATGCCGAGGCGGAGGCGGTGTTCACCGACGTCGTGCTGCCCAAGCCGAGCCTGCCGTGGACCAAGTACCTGAAATGGGCGGGCATGGCGCTGGGCGGCTTGCTGGGTATCGGCCTGATTGTGCTGCTGATCATCTTCCTGGTGCGCCGCAAGGGCAGCGCGCCGGCGGCGGAGGAGCGGCAGACCTACGACGGTCCGTCGCGCGGGCGTCTGGCGGTGCTGCAGGGGCCGCTGGCGGGCGAGAACTTCCCGCTGATCGACGACGTGACGACGATCGGCTCGATGAAGGGCAACACCATCGTGATTTCGGATGGTTCCGTGTCGCGGCGCCACGCGGCCATCAAGATCGACCAGATGCGCTATGAAGTCGCGGACATGAACTCCACCAACGGCATCCTGGTCAACGGCCAGCGCGTGCACAAGGTGTTCTTGAAGGACGGCGACCAGATCCAGATTGGGTCGACCGTGCTGCAGTTCAATCTCAAGTGACAGGACGGGTGAGCGCGTAGCGCTCGGGACCCGTCCGTCACCCTGAGCAAGTCGCCCGAAGCCGTGACGCGTCGAAGGGTCTACGCCAGGGCAAACGCTTCAAGGCCAAGCGCTTCCCGCGCCAGCGTTCCGCGCAGCTTGAGCGCGTGCGCGCTCGCCCGCAGCACCTCCGCGTGCGTTCCGCAGTCAAACCAAGCACCTTCGGGCTCCACCCACGCGACGCGCTCGCCGCGCTCCATCGCCGGAATCAGGCCATGGCTGACCAGGCCGCTGACCTTGCCGGCCGGCAGCCAGTCCAAGAGGCGCGTGCTGTAGACGGCGACGCCCGTGTAGATCGCCATGAAATCGCCGGGTAGCACGCTTTGCGGCTTGCCAGCGAGCTGGACGATGTGGCCCGCGTGGCGGCCGCTGCCCGGGCCTTCGATGGCGCACGAGACGGTGTGCAGCTCCGGGCGGCGCGGCGTGCGGTGCACGGCCAAGGTCGCGAGATGATGGGGCTGATGCGCGGCGATCACCTGCCGCAGGTCGAAGCTGTGCCACACATCGGCGTTGACCAGCAGGAATGGGCCGTTGCCGTCCGCGCGCAGGAACGACTCGGCGTTCTTGAGGCCGCCCCCCGTGCCCAGCACTTCGGGCCGCTCATCGAAGAACGTGAGGTGCGCGCCCAGGTTGCGGCCGCTGCCCAGCCGCTCGATGATCTGCTCGCCGAGGTGGAACACATTGATGCCGATCTCGACCACGCCCGCGGCCACCAACTGCGCGATGGCGCGCTCGATGAGGGGCTCGCCGCCGATCTCCACCAACGGCTTGGGCGTCGTGTCGGTGAACGGCCGCAGCCGCGTGCCCAGGCCGGCGGCCAGGATGAAGCCTCGCATCGCGTGTCTCCGGCGCCGCAGGGCGCTGCCCGGTGACTGTAGCGGCAGGGTCCGGGAGCGCAAGCTATTCAGCAATCGGCTATGCTGCGCCTTCGAGGTGAACCGATGCCGCGCCCGCTCCTGCTGTTCCTGCTCACCCTGCTGACCGCGGCGCTGCCGGCGCAGGCCGTGGAGCCGCCGCCCCCGCCGCCGCCGACGGCGGCCGTGCTGTACTTCGACTACGCGGGCACGGACGCGTCGCTGGCCGTGCTGCGCAAGGGGCTGGCGCAGATGCTGATTTCCGATTTCGCGGCGGTCCCGGGCGTCCACATCGTGGAACGCGACCGGCTGCAGGAGGTCCTCCAGGAGCAGAAGCTCTCGAAAAGCAAGAAGTTCGACCCCTCGACGGCGGCGCGCCTCGGCAAGCTGCTTGGCGCCAAGTACTTGGTGCTCGGCGGCTATTTCAGCTTGGGGGAGACGCTGCGGGTCGATGCGCGCGTGGTGGAGGTCGAGACCGGGCGCGTGCTCAAGTCGGTCGGCGTGGGTGGCAAGCTTGCGGACTTCTTGGAGATTGAGCAGAAGCTGAGCCGCGAGCTGGGCGGGCAACTCGATGAGCTGACGTTGACGTCGCGCCTGTCCGAGCCGCCGCACGACATCCCCAAGCCCCCGATGCAACTGGCGATGGCGACGGCGGTGCGCTACGCGACGGCGCTGGACTTGAAGGACGCCGGCAAGCGCAAGGAGGCGGTGGCGGAGCTGCAGGCGGTGGTCGCGCAGCAACCGGACTTCGCACTGGCGCAGGCGGATCTGCAGCGGATGCTGAGGTAGCCGCGCAGCCACGTCTGCTGGCGGCAGCCAGGTCCGATACGGGAAAACCAGCGTCGATCCA
The DNA here is from genome assembly GCA_903917305.1 of uncultured Myxococcales bacterium. GTDB lineage: Bacteria > Myxococcota_A > UBA9042 > UBA9042 > UBA9042 > CAIXAA01. Next base: position 2,832 of record CAIXAA010000985.1, read on the forward strand.
AGGACTATGCATCTGGTGATGGGCACCGCGGGATGCGCGATCGCCGCGATCGTGAAGAAGCGTGCGCGCGGTCCCGACTTGCGCGGGCCGGCACTCCGTCGATGCCAATCTCCTTGAAGGGCCGCCGCGCGAACTCCCCTGGTATGGTTTTCCACTGGACGCGCAAGTCGACCGCACCACGAAGCGGCGCCAAGCGAAGGTCAGGTCGGCGTTCATGCGGTGACGCGTCTGTGAGCTTAACCGCAGTCCGCTGAAAACCAGCTTGACGAAAGGCTTTGGCGTCATCAACAATCGCAAACGAAGCTTGAGAAGCTCGTCCTGTGATTGATCCCCACACGTCGAGAACAGAAGAAAGACGATGTGTTGCCGCGATGGTGACACACCATTGATCGGACTCCGAGGGGGAACATGAACACCTGTCGATTGCCTACAGTGCTGTCGTTGACGTTGAGCGTCGCGCTCGCGTTCCTGGCTGGATGCGGCTCGCCCGAAGCGGGCCCGGCTGCCAAGGCGCCGAAGGCCGCGTTCACTGCGCAGAAAGGCGCCATCGCAGCGCCGACTTGTGCCGCCGCGGCCGACTGCAACGACGCCATCGCCTGCACGGTGGACGCGTGCGACCCCATCGCCCATGTCTGCACGCACGACACGTCAAGTTGCCCGGCGTCGCTGATCTCCAGCGCGCCTGCGGCGGAGGCCAAGATCAGCCTCGCCAGCAACGGCGCCACCGGCAGCATCGATTTTGCGTTCACGACCATCAACTTCCCGCTGGGCCTGAGCGCCGGCAAGGCCAACTGCTACCTCGACGGCGGCATCACGGGCTGGGCCATCGCGTCGCCGTACACGTTCACGGGCCTCGCCAAGGGCTTGCACACGCTGAGCTGCGTCCTCGCGGACACGAACAGCGGCGCGGAGCTGGGCAACCCGGAGGCGCGCGTCACCGTGCGCGTGCTCGCGATCGCGCCTTGCAACACGATTGCCGACTGCGATGACGGCAACGCGTGCTCGGACCAGTACTGCCAGCAGGGCCAGTGCGTCTACTCGGTGTACGCGAACTGCTGCGCGGGCGCCTTTGAGTGCGGCGCCGGCGAGCAGTGCTTCGACCAGGGCAAGAACTCCGCCAAGTGCTCGCAGTGCGCCAGCGCGATCGACTGCGCCACCAACGATGCGTGCGCGACGCCGACGTGCGACCTGAGCGGGAACAAGGGCGTGTGCACCTACCCCAAGGCCGATCCGGAGTGCTGCAGCTCGCCGAGTGACCTGTGCGACGACGGCAAGTCCTGCACGGCGGACAGCTGCAACACGGACACCGGCAAGTGCAAGCACGACCTGATCGCCGGCACCTGCTGCAGCGCAAGCGATTGCAATGACAACGATACGTGCACGGACGACCAGTGCGTGAACAGCAAGTGCGTGCACGGCGCGGACTCGCTCAAGCCCGGGTGCTGCCACGCGGACAGCGGCTGCAGCGACAACAACACGTGCACGGTGGACAAGTGCGACGTGGTCAAGAGCGGCTACACCGCGTGCAGCCACACCGCCGACGCCACCAAGCCGAACTGCTGCAACCCGCCGCTGACCAACTGCAATGACGGCAACGCGTGCACGCAGGACGAGTGCGTCAACTTCCAGTGCCAGTTCAACGCGATCGCCGATTGCTGCGCGAGCGACCTGGACTGCGGCGATGCCAACGTTTGCACGACGCACACCTGCGATTTGGCCACCAAGAAGTGCGTCAAGACGCCGCTCGCGGGCTGCTGCAACGCCGACGCCGACTGCGGCGACGGCAAGGGCTGCACCACCGACATCTGCAACGTGGGCGCGCACACGTGCTCGCACGTCACGGCGGCGAATTGCTGCGACAGCGCGGCCGATTGCAGCGATGGCAAGGTCTGCACGGTCGACGCTTGCGTGAACGGGCAGTGCATCAACGCCCCGAACTCCTTGCTCCAGGGCTGCTGCGACACGCTGGCGGATTGCGACGACGACAACTCCTGCACCACGGACGCCTGCACGGCGAACAAGTGCGTGCACACGGCGGTCGTGGGCGCCTGCACGCCGGCTCCCGTGGCGCCCAAGATCCTCATCTGCCCAGCGGCGCAGGTCATCCCGGCGCTGACCACGCAGGTCCTGCCGATCAAGGCCAGGGAGGTGGACCCGACCAAGAAGTTGACGTTCAAGCTGATTTCGGCGCCGGCGTACATCACGCTGCCCGACGCGCAGTGGTCGTCGAGCGGTGCGGTCTATGTCTCCGGCCTGACGATCAACCCGGATTCGGGCAACTACGCGGGCTCGGACAGCGTGTCGATCGAGATCAGCAATGGTGGGCAGACGTCCTACTGCAACTTCGGCGTGACGGTGACGGCGACGGGCGGCTACCTGATCTGGAAGCCGACCGAGGTGCCGGTCGACGGCGCCAATGCCATCAAGGCCTCGATCGGCAAGACCGGCGCTTATGCGCAGATCACGACGGATTTGAGCCTGTACCCCGACCTGACGCAGTTCAAGGGCGTGTTCGTCACGCTGGGCGTGTACGGCAGCGGCACGCCGTTCCACTACTTGAATGCCAGCGAGGCGGCGTCGCTCAAGGCGTACCTGTGGCAGCAAGGGCGGTTGTACATCGAAGGCGGCGACACGTGGGCCGACAACAGCAACCCGCTCGCGCCGCAATTCGGCATCATTCCGGTGGCTTCGGTCACGGCGGATCCGACCGGCAAGATCAGCGGCGTGCTGACGGGGAACAACGTCTACACGGACCCGACGGCGACGCCGCCCAAGACCTCGTTTGGGTTCAGCTATGACCTGGTCGACACGCTGCACCGGTTCAACACGGACATCGACATCATCAAGGCGGACAGCCAGATCGGCTCGCACGCGTTGCTGACCAATTCGGGCGGCGAAGTGCTGCAGGTGGCGCACGATGGCGGCCTGTACGGCTACCGCACGATTGGCGCCTCGGTGCTGTTTGGCGGCATCAAGGCCGGCACGGACACGGCGGATGCGATGATGGTGCGGATCCTGAACTTCTTCCAGAACGGCCTGGCCGACACGCCGCCCAACGGCATCTGCACGCCGATCAGTTGCACGGCGCAGGATCAGTGCCACACCGCGGGCGTCTGCAACTTCTTCGATGGCACTTGCAGCAACCCGGCCAAGGCGAACGGCGCGGCGTGCAATGACGGCAACGCCTGCACGCAGACCGACACCTGCCAGACCGGCACGTGCAGCGGCGCGAGCCCGGTCGTGTGCAGCGCGCAGGACCAGTGCCACACGGCGGGCACTTGCAACCCGGCCAATGGCACCTGCAGCAACCCGAACATCAGTGACGGCAGCGGCTGCAACGACGGCAACGCGTGCACGCAGACCGACGCGTGCCAGGCCGGCACGTGCACGGGCACCAGCCCGGTGGTGTGCAGCGCGCAGGACCAGTGCCATGATGTCGGCACTTGCAACACGAATACCGGCAGCTGCAGCAATCCGCCCAAGAGCGACGGGTCCACGTGCTCGGACGGCAACGCGTGCACGGCGAGCGACACCTGCCAGACGGGCACCTGCACCGGCGGCGCGGCGCCGAACTGCGACGACAGCAACGCCTGCACGACGGACGCTTGCGACGCGGGCAGCGGCTGCACGCACAGCAACGTGGTCGCGGGCGCGGCCTGCACCGGCGGTACCTGCGACGGGTCGGGAACGTGCGCGGCTGCGCCGGCTGGCGCGATCACTGCGCTTGCGGTCCGCAATGCCACCTCCTGCGCCGTTGTCGGCGGCAACCTCAAGTGCTGGGGCTACAATGGCGACGGCGAGCTTGGCGACGGCACCACCGTGAACAAGAACAGCCCGCAGACCGTGCCCGGCTATGCCAGCGGCGCCGTTGGCGTGGGCCTGGGCATCTTCCACGGCTGCGGCATCGACAGCGCCGGCGCGCTGAAGTGCTGGGGCTGGAATGCCGACTACGAGCTCGGCAACGGGGGCAACGGCAGCACCACGTCGGCCGTGCAGACCGCCGGCATGACAAGCGGCGTCACCGCCGTCCAGGGCGGGCGCTACATGAACTGCGCCATCCAGAACGGCGGCGTCAAGTGCTGGGGCACCAGCCAGTTCCTCGGCAACAACAGCGGCAGCGGGAGCGCCACGCCGGTTGCGGTGCTCGGCCTGACCAGCGGCATCACGGCCATCGCGGCTGGGCAGTACACGGCGTTCGCTATCGACGGCGGCGGCCAGCTCTGGGGCTGGGGCCAGAACTTCAACGGTGGCTTGGGCACGGGCGGCGGCGACACTGGGACGCCGGTGGCGATTCCGGGCTTTGCCAGCGGCACCAAGTCGGTCTCTTGCATCGACCAGAACACGTGCGCGGTGGACAGCGCCGGCGCGGTCAAGTGCTGGGGCAAGGGCGGCAATGGTCAGCTCGGCAACGGCAGCACGAGCGACCAGTACGCCCCGGTCCAGGTCACCGGCATCACCAGCGGGGCGACGGCGGTCAGCGTGAGCGGCAACCACGCCTGCGCCATCGTCAACGGTGGTGCGTTGTGCTGGGGCGGCAACAGCAATGGCCAGCTCGGCAACGGCACGGGGACTGCGAGCACCACGCCGGTCCAGGTCACCGGCCTGACCAGTGGCGTCACGGCGATTGCCGTCGGCGACATGCACACGTGTGCGATCGCCAACGGGTCCGTGATGTGTTGGGGCTACGCCGGCTATGGCTCGCTGGGCGATGGAACCGGGACCGATAAGTATACGCCCGTGGTGACGATCGCCGGTTCGGCACCGGCCGGCCCCGCGACCTGCTCCGGCGCAGCCAGCTACAGCAACACCTGGTCGACCGGCAACCGCGCAGGCTTGATTACGCAGAGCGGCATCACCGGTGCTGCCGGCCTCATCGACGGGTCCTACTCGCCGTTCAACACCGACACGGACGCTGCCGACCAGTACTACCAGTTCGCCTTCCCGTCGGCGATTGGCATCGCGGAGATCAAGTGGTGGTACCGGCCGAGCTGGAACTCGGGCGCGTCCGGCTACCTTGGCGCGTACAAAATCCAGGCATCTAGCGATGGCACGACGTTCACGGACATCTCGACGGTCTACGACTTGGGCATGGGCACGGGTGACACCAACGTGACCAGCACGCTCTTTGCCACCGACGCCGGCAGCGCCAACCTGAAGTACCCGTACTTTCGACTGTACCGCACCAAGGCGACGGGCGGCGGCGCGCCGAACGAAGTCGAGATCGAGTTCAAGATCTGCCAGTAATCACCCGCTCTTGTCCAACGCGTCGCCGCAGGCCGGACCTCTGACCCGGGCCGGCCTGCGGTGGCGTGTGTCTCCGGAACGAACCCGACGAGGCCCCGATGAACCTTCGCTACCATCAACTCGTGAGCCTTTTGGCGGCGACTGTGCTGGCCACCGGCTGTCTCGGTGCTGCCAAGTCCTCCACGGCCGCGGGCGCGGACGTCCAAGCCGGCGATGACACGGCGGCGCCTGGCGATGTGGCAGCAGGCCCCGACGCCGCGGACACTGTTGCGGCACCCGACATCGCGGCCGGCAAGGACACGACCGTTGCCCCGGACGCCGCGCCCGATGTCTCCACTGCCAAGGACACGACCGAGCCTGCCGATATCGCAGCGGATGTGCCGACCGCGAAGGACACGGCCGCGACGCCCGATGTGGCGCCAGACGTCGCGACGGCGCAGGACACGGCGGCGACGCCGGATGCCACCACGCCGGGCGACACGAGCAAGACGTTGCCGCTGCCGGCGTGCGCCAGCGGCAACTGCGCGAACTGCAAGACGACGTGCCCGAGCGCGCCGGTGTGCGGCCCGGACAACAAGACCTACTACAACGACTGCGACGCCATCTGCTCCTTGAAGCTGGACAAGGGCTTGGACGCCGC
>CAIXAA010000986.1 GCA_903917305.1 uncultured Myxococcales bacterium
CGGCCGCGGGAGAGGGGGATTGAGGGGGTGAGGGCGCCCGAGCCCACCAGAACCACAACCCAAGGCCCACACTTTGAAAAAGACCGTCAAACCCGCCGCTCTCACCCTCCTCCCGCTCGGCGGTGTCGGCCGCATCGGCATGAACGCCATGCTGCTCGGCTGCGGCGAGGACTTCCTGCTGCTCGACTGCGGCGTCATGTTCCCCGAAGCCGACCAGATCGGCGTCGACGTCGTCCTGCCGTCGCTCGAAGTGCTCGGCCGCTACAAGAAGAAGATCAAGGCCATCGTCTGCACGCACGGCCACGAGGACCACATCGGCGCCCTGCCCTACGTCCTGCGCATCCTGCAAGTGCCCGTGTATGCGACGCGTTTCACGGCGGCGCTGATCCAGCACAAGCTCAACGAGCACGCGATCGACGCCGACCTGCACGTCATCGGGCCGGGCAAGCAGGCCAAGATCGGTCCGTTTTCCGTGGACTTCCTGCGCGTCACGCACTCGATCCCGGACTGCGTCTCGCTCGCGATCCGCACGCCGGTCGGCAACGTCCTGTTCACCGGCGACTTCAAGATCGAGGAGGAGCTGCGCGACGGCACCACCTTCGATTCCGAAGGATTCAAGGCCTTTGGCGACGAAGGCGTCATGCTCATGATGGCCGACTCGACCAACGCCGAGGTGCCCGGCTGGTCCGGCGCCGAAGCACGCGTCGGCGAAGCCCTGAAGCTCGCGTTCGCGGATTGCCCCGGCCGCGTGCTGGTCGGCCTTTTCGCTTCGAACATCTACCGCTTGCACTCCGTCATCGAAGCCGCCCGCGAGACCGGCCGCTACACCGCCTTGCTCGGCCGCTCCCTCGACAACTACGTGCGCGCCGCCAACGGCGCCTCGGACATGCCGTTCGACGCCGACGATCTCATCGACATCAAGGACATCGACAAGTACGACGACGATGAGATCTGCGTCGTCTGCACCGGTTCGCAAGGCGAGCCGCGCGCGGCGCTTGCCCGGGTCGCCAACGGCACGCATCCCATCGTGTCCGTGAGGCCGAAAGACACGGTGCTGATGAGCTCGCGCCAGATTCCCGGCAACGAGCGGCGCATCCACCAGATGCTCAACGATTTCGCGCGTCGCGGCGCACACATCGTCTACGAGCGCAACAACCGCGCCATCCACGCTTCCGGCCACGCCTATGCGGACGAGCTGAGCCAGCTGCTGAAATGGGTGCGCCCGCGCTTCTTCGTGCCGGTGCACGGCGAGTACATGTTCCTGCAACGGCACGCGGATCTCGCCTCGGCGGCGGGCGTGCAGGACACGCTGCTCATCGAGAACGGCACGCTGCTGGAAGTCGAGCCGAACGGCATGCGCAGCGGCGATATCGTCGATTGCGCGCCCTGGTATGCGGACGGCACGGTCGTGGGCGATGCGGACAGCCTGGAGCTCAAGTCGCGCGCCCAGCTCTCCTGGAACGGCGTGATTGCGGTGTCTTTGGACTTGCGGCGCGTCGGCAAGCGCGTGGCCGGCAAGGCGCGCATCAAGCCGTTCGGTGTGTATCAGGCGCAGGGCCAGCTCACCGAGGAGCTGGAGCACGCGATGGACACCTGGCTGGCCGGTTTGGATGTGTCCATGCCGACTTCGGCCATCGAAGGTCAAGCGATGCAGCAGGTGCGCAAGTTCTGCAAGCGCTTCACGACGCGCAAGCCGATTGTCCTGCCGTTCGTGCAGTGGCTGGACACGGAGGACGAATGACAGCGCCCGTGGCCAAGCCGCCTGCAGCCAAGCCGGCTGCGGCCAAGACGTCCGCGACCAAGAAGCCGCCGCGTGAAGTGCGCGTCACGGGAGCGAAATTCATCGCTTCGGTCTCCGGCATCGGCGAAGTGCCGCCGGGCATGGCCGAGTTCGCGATGTGCGGTCGCTCCAACGTCGGCAAGTCCTCGCTGATCAACGCGTTGTGCAACCAGAAGCAGCTGGCGCGCGTCTCCAAGACGCCCGGTCGCACCCAGCGCATCAACCTGTTCGACGTCGACTTGAGCTCCGGCCAGACGATTCGCCTGGTCGACCTGCCCGGCTTTGGCCACGCGGACGTGCCGGGCGCGGTGCAGCGTCAGTTCTCCCCGATGATCCAGGCGTATCTGCTGGAACAGCCGGCGCTGCGCGCGGTGCTGCTGCTGGTGGACGCGCGGCGCGACCCGGACCCGGACGCGATTGGCTTCGCCGAGTGGCTGAGCGAGAACCACGTGCCCGTGGTGCTGATCGTGACCAAGTCGGACAAGGTCCCGAAGACGGAGCGTTTTGGCGTGCAGGAGAAGCTGCGCCGCGCCTTTGGCCAGGCGGACCGCCCGCTGCTGTGCAGCTCGCAGGTGGGCGATGGCATGCCGGACCTGCTGCGGTTCCTGCGCGATGCAGCCGGTCACCTGCCGCGAGCCAAGAAGTCGCGATGACGACGGATTTCGCGGGCACCTCCGTTCGCCGTGCGCGGCGCGCCGATGCCGGGGCGTTGGGCGCGCTCGAAGCGCAGTGCTTTGGCGAACCGTGGAGTGCCGCGAGCCTGGACGCCGAGCTTGCCCCGGATCATGGCCGCGGCTGGATCATCGAAGCAGATGGCGAACTTGCGGCAGCGCTCGTGGGCTACCAGCTGTTCGAGGAGCTGCACATCCACCGCGTCGCGGTGCTGCCGGCGCTGCGCCAGCGCGGTCTGGGGCGGCGGGTGCTGGATCAGGCGCTGGAGGAGGCGCGCGCCACCGGTGCCAGCGTGGCGCTGCTGGAGTTGCGCGCGGACAACACGGCGGCCATCGCGCTCTACCGCGCCGCGGGCTTCGAGGTGTATGGCAACCGGCGCCGCTACTACAGTGACGGAACGGATGCCATCCTGATGCAGAAGGCCTTGTCATGAAAAGCAGTTGGCTGCGGCCGGGCATCTACGCGATCCTCGATACCGGTCGGCTCGGCTGGACGACGCCGGCGCGCTTCGAGCGGGCGTTCCCGACGCTGATCGCCTACGGTTCGGCAGCGGCGGCGGCCGGTGCCTGCGCGCTGCAACTGCGCACCAAGTCGCTGCGTCCGGGGCACGAACTGCGCACGGCGGCGTACGAAGCGTTGCGGTCCCGCGTCTCCAAGTACCTGCCCGTGTTCGTCGATGACGACGTCGAGACCGCGCGCTTCGAAGGCGATTGGCCCGATTGCGGCCTGCACCTGGGCCAGAACGACATGCCGCCGTGGGAGGCGCGCGTCCTGCTCGGCGAAGAGGCGCGCATCGGCTGGTCGACGCACAACCTGGAGCAGGTGCTGGCGGCGGCGAAATTGCCCGTGGATTACCTGGGCTTTGGTCCGGTACGCGCGACGACCTCCAAACGCAAGGCGGATGACGTCACGGGCTTCGACGCGCTGCGCGAGGCGGTGGCGGCGGCGCGGCAACCGGTGGTGGCGATTGGTGGGTTGCAGCTGGAGGACATGGCGGCCGTGCGGCAGACCGGCGCGCGGGCGGCGGCGGTGATTGGCGCGTGGCTGGGTCCGCAGCGCACGCCCTTCGCCCCCGACGAAGCCGGCCGCGCCCTGGCGAGCCTGCGCCGCGCCTGGGAGGACGCCCAATGACCGAAGAGGTCTGGACCATCCAGCGCATCCTCCTGTGGACACGCGACTATCTGACCAAGGCCGGCTCGCCCAGCGCGCGCCTGGACGCGGAGCTGCTGCTCGCCGAGGTCATGAAGCTGCGGCGCCTCGATCTGCTGCTGCGCTTCGATCAGCCGTTGCAGAAGGACGAGCTGGCGCGCTTCAAGCGCCTCATCCAGCGGCGCGCCAAACATGAACCAGTGGCGTACATCCTTGGGCGCAAGGAGTTCTACGGCCTCGACTTGCTGGTGAACCCGAACGTCCTGGTGCCGCGGCCGGAGACGGAGTCGCTGGTCGACGAGGCGCTCGCGTTTCTCGGCAAGCCCGAGGCGCCGGCCGGCGATGTGCTCGACCTGTGCACCGGCAGCGGCGCCATCGCGCTGGCCGTTGCCGACGCGGTGAAGAAGAAAGCGATGGAGCGGCAGGTCGTTGCCACGGACTTGAGCCCGGAGGCGCACGCGGTGGCGCAGGGCAATGGCGAGCGCCTGGGTCTGCCGGTGCAGTGGCTGCTGGGCAACCTGTTCGCGCCCATCGCCGACCGCAAGTTCGCGGTCGTGGTCAGCAATCCACCGTACGTGCTGTCCGCGCGCATTCCGGAGCTGGACGCCGATGTCCGCGACTTTGAACCGCATCTCGCGCTGGATGGCGGGCCTGATGGGTTCGATGTCCTCGGGCTCCTCGCCGCGCAGGCGGCGGATCACCTGGTGCCGGGCGGTCTGCTGGCGGTAGAGCTGGGCAGCCGCGCCCAAGGCGCCGTGATGACGCAAGCGCTGGAAAAGGCTGGGATGCCGGGCGGGCGCGTGCTGCCGGTGATGGGTGGGCCGACCTGCCTGGTGCTCGCGCGCCGGCCCTAGGGCTGGCCGCTGCAGCGCCCCTGCACGCACTTCGAGTTCAGCGGCGCCTTCTTGGCCGCGGTGCGCGCCGCGTTGACATAGGCGGAGCGGCCGTCGCAGTCGCCGTCCGTGGCGCAGCCGCAGCTCGCGTACTCCGGCGCGTCGAAGCACAGCCAGCCCGAGGCGCAGGTGCGCTTGGCCGCCGCGCCGCAGACCGCCAGCGTGGGGTCCTGGACCGAGCAGGTCGCGCCATTGCCGAAGCTTGCGACCTTGCTGCACAAAGGTGGCGTGATGCTCGCGGCATCCGGAGTCTCGGTCGCACCGGTGCAGGCCGACAGCGCGACAGCCAGCAGCAGAAGCAGACGTGGAAAGTGCGTCATTTCGGTTGCATTCCCCAGCGGTAGACTCCGAAGTCGCCGATGATGGCGCGCTCGTCGGCGCCCAGCACGGCCATGCCCTTGAAGTCGATGCTGTTGACGATGATCTGCTCGGAAGGTTTTGTGCCGACTGGGGATTCAACGCTGTCGACCGACCAGGTGCCGTGGTCGTACTTGCGCACCTGACCCTTGGTCGACACCGCCCAGACGAGATCCGCGCTGGCGCCAGCGACGCCTGAAAAGCCCTGCCATTGAATCTTGTCCTGCTTGACGAAGGCCTTGTCCTCCAGGATCGCGACGTAGTCCTTGGCCGAGCCGCCGACGGCAAACACGCGCGGCTTGCCGCCGAGCGAGGCGACCGGTTCGGAAACCCAAAGCGCAACGGGGACTTCGGCCACGGGCCAGGCTTGCCAATTGCCGCCGCCGGTGCCGTGCAGGACGACGCCGCCGCCCGCGACGCTCGGTCCGCCGGCGATCCACACGTCATCGACGCCGCGAACGAACACTGCAGAAAAGCTCGGGTTGTCCGCAAGCGCGGCCCCATCGACCGCGTCCGTGATGGAGACGGCCTCCGGCGCCCAGACGCTGCCGTCCCAGTGCCAGGCCGCGGCAGCTTCGCCGACTGCCCAGACGTCCTTGTCGGAAGATCCTGAAATACCTGTGAATTGAACAGCAGGGTTGGCGGGAAGCTCGTCGGCGAGGCTCCAGCCGTTTTCACCGCCGCCGCGCAGGAGCGCGTTGCCTTCGCCGGCGACAAACACCTGACCGGACGACGAGACCCAGACTGCGCGCAGGTTGGACCCGCCGACTTGGGTCGGCGAGCGGTCCTTGAGTTGGGTGCCGGCGAGGGTCCAAATGTGCGCGGAAGCGCCTGCAATCCAATAGGAACCTGGATGCGCCGGGTCCGCGGCAATGGCACGCATCTTGTCGGTCGAGGCGGACGGATACGCGACCCACTTGAGTTCCGACGGCACGGCGGCGACGTCCTGCGCCGCGTCCTTTGCGCTCGCAGCATCGGCAGCGTCGCCGTGCGCATCGACTGCGGCAGGCGTCGCCGTCTTCGAACTGCTGCACGCGGCAAGCACGACAAGGGCGAGCATCAAGGACTTTCGCAGTGTCATCAGCGCCTCACGTGCAAGCAGCGTCCAGAGCCCGAACCGGGACCCGAACCGGGACCCGAACCGGAACCCGAACCCGAACCCGAACCCGAACCGGAGCCCGAACCGGAGCCCGAACCGGAGCCGGAACCCGAACCGGAGCCGGAGCCGGAACCCGAACCGGAGCCGGAAGAATAGCCGCGACACGCCCTGCCGTCACGTCGCCGTCGCCAACAGATCCAGCTGCGCGGCTTCGGCGGGCTTGAGCACCAAATGCCCTTCGTGCACGGTCAGTTGCGCTTGGGCACCCGGCTGCAGCGCGCCGTCGAGGATGCAGTCGGTCACGAACGCTTCGACCAGCTCCTCGATGCGCGAGCGCAGCGGCCGGATGCCGAGCGCGGGATCGACGCCCTCGCCCACGATGAGATCCACCACGCGATCATCGACTTCGTAGCGAATGAGGCGCGCTTCGTAGAGGCGCCTGGCGCTCGCCGCCAGCGTCCTTTCCACGACAAGTCTGGCCGCCGCAAGGGAAAGCGGGCGAAAGACGATGGCGTCGTCGATGCGGCTCCAGAACTCCGCCGGCAAGGCGGCGCGCGCACACTCGAGCACGGGCTCGATCGCCGGATCCACCGCGGGTCCCTCCGGCAAGGGCGCGTCGAAGCTGCCAAAACCGATGGAGCGGCGCTTCTGGCCGGGGCCCAGCAGCTCCGCGCCGAGGTTGGACGTCATCACCAGGATGCAGTTGCGCACATCCACGACCTGGCCGTGGTTGTCCGTGATGCGGCCGGCGTCGAGCAATTGCAGAAGCAGCGCAAGCACTTCCGGAGCAGCCTTGTCCACGTCGTCGAACAGCAGCACGCGGTACGGCCGCTTTTGCAGCGCCTGGGCCAGCAGGCCGGCCTGGCCGTGCCCGACGTAGCCCGGCGGCGAACCGATGAGGCGCGCGACGCTGTGGCCCTCGGTGAACTCGCTCATGTCAAAGCGGATCAAGGCGTCATCCAGGACGAACAGAGCCTGCGCCAAGGCCCGCGCCGTCTCCGTCTTGCCCGAACCCGCCGCGCCCACGAGCAGGAAGGAGGCCAGCGGCCGATCTCCGGAGAATCCCGCATAGTTGCGCTGCACGCGCCGGGCGATCCGCTGCATCGCCGCGTCGTGGCCCACGATGCGCGCCTGCAGGTCCGCGGCGAGATCACGAATCCTTCCGCGCTCATCGGCCAGCAACCGGTCCATCGGCACCGCGGTCAGCACGTGCACGGCGCGCGCGATGTCGTCTGGCATCACCTGGTCGCGCCCCGCGCGCTTGACCTGGGCCCCCGCGCGATCGAGCACGGCAATCGCCTTGTCCGGCAGGCAGCGATCGGTGATGAAGCGCTTGGACAGGTGCACGGCGCTCACGACCGCATCGTGGACGTAGCGCACGCCGTGGTGCCGCGCGTAAATGGGTGCCACACCTGAGAGAATCGCGATCGCCTCCGGCACCGCCGGCTCCGGCACGGGCACGACCTGGAAGCGCCGCTCCATCGCGGGATCCTTCTCGATGTGCCGCTCGTACTCCGCCTTGGTCGTCGCGCCGATGAGCGGAAAGCGCCCGCGCGACAACGCACTTTTCAGGTCGTTGGCGGCGTCGAGCGGTCCATCGCCGGTGCCCGCGCCCATGATCGTGTGGATCTCGTCCATGAAGACGATGACCTGGCCTTCGGCCTTGGCCACTTCGTCGCGAAGTTTGCGCATTCGCTCCGAAAATGCGCCACGCAGCGAAGTGCCCGCCAGCAAGGACGACACCTGGATCTCGACGATCACCGCCGACCCCAGCTTGCCGTACTGCGCCACGTTGCCTGCGAGCCGCAGCGCCAGCCCTTCGGCAATCGCCGTCTTGCCCACACCGGCTTCGCCGATAAGACAGGGATTGTTCACCTGTTTCATCAGCAGGATGTCGATCACCGCGTCGACCAGCGCCTCGCGCCCGATGAGCGGATCGACCTCGCCGCGCAGCGCCGCCGCCGTCAGGTTGCGGCCCAGCTCGCACAGCGTCGGGTACTGTTCCGCATTCAAATCGAAGACTTTCGCCGTCCTGCCCAACAGCGCCGGCTTCGGCTCCGGCGCGCGCACCTCTTGCACCGGCGCAGGCTTCTCGGGCGCAACCGGTTTGGCTTCGGGCGCTTTGTGCTCCGGCGCCGGCTCGGGTCGCTGCGTCCGCATCTCGATCGGCGCGGAGAACGGGATGCGCCGCCCCATGCCCGTCGCGGTGCGCGCATCGGTCTCCGGTTGCGGCTGCGGCTCCGGCGGACGCAAGGCCGCGAGATCAGGGCGCGTCGTCCCGCGGTCCAAGGCGCGCGCAGTCTCCAGACGCGCCGAGTCGAGCCGCGAGGTCTCCATGCGCAGGCTCTGGCGCGGCTCATCGCCCGGCCGCTGCACCGCCGGCCGCACGCCCGTGTTGGATGCGCGGTCCTGCAGCAGCGTGACCTGCCCGATGACACGCGCCCGCAGCCCGGACACGTTCACGCCGGCGCGATCCAGCACCTTGGACGCCAGCGCATGCCGCACCCGCAGCAGGCTCGCCAGCAGGATCATCGAGGTAATCTCTGGGGAATTCGCGCTCTCGGCCAGCGCCTCGGCGTGGCGGTGCACTTCCTGGAGGACTTCGGGCGGGTCCTCGCGCTCCGGCATCTTCTCGAAGGTATCCAGGACCTTGACTTCGTCGACGCCGGTCTCGACCAGCAGTTCGCGCGCCTGGCACTCCACGAGGTAGGTCGCGACGAGGTAGTGCACCGATGAGGTCGTGCGGCCAGTCGCCCGCGACACGACGTCGGCCTGGGCCACGATGGTGCGCGCTTCTTTGGAGAGGCGATCAGCCTTCATGGTCTCGGACCTGCACGCATGACGAGGAAGCAGCGCCGCAAGGGGCGTAAAGGCGCGCTGCGGATGTCGGGATAGCGCGCTGGATAAGGACCTGTCAACCGCGTTCGCGCAAGCTGCATCTCAAAGAGGACGCAGCCAAAAAGAAGACTGGCGACCGGGCTTGCACCACGGTCGCCAGCAGGAGTGAGAGGGGAAAGGCAGGTGTCGTAGTTGGTCTGTCTGCTGTTGCGGCCGCTTTGGCCCACTCCCTAACGATGGGCCCGCGGCCCAGCAGACACTCAGGCTACGACGAACGGGGCGCCGACGAGGCGAGCCTGAAGGCCCGACGCGGCAGCGAGGTGGAAGGAGTTTGTGGCTGGATTCATCGAAGTCATAGGGATTCTGCTCACTCCTGACAGGGAATGTAGCAAGACGCGTGCCACGCTCCCGGGCAATAGCGATCCGCCAAAGGCCCCTTGGGCTTGCCCGCCGGCGCCGCCAAGCTGTCTCTGGATGGACGTGTCGCGAATCGCCGAAAGCCGACAAGGAGTGCGCCAATCTGAAACATGTGAGACACGATTTCAGCGCGACTGTATCAGGCTGACGTCGACGCCGCCGGCATGTCGCGCCAGACCAGCATGCGCACGTGCGCGGCGACCGACACCGTCACCTTCGCGCCGGGCGCCACGTTCATCTCTTCGCCGTCCAGCACCATGAGGTCCGGAGCGTCGCCATTTCGCCACGAAAAGTACGTATGTTCGCCGTATTGCATGTGCGGGCTGTCTTGCAGGTAGCCGCGCAGGATGCCGAGCATGGCCGTCTGCGACGCCAGCGGACCGAACGCCGAGAGCGCGGTGTGAAAGCCGGTCGCCGCGATGGAACGCACGCCGGGGAAGGGCCGCACGAAGCCGAAGAAGCCCGGCAGCGGACTCAGGACGCCGGCGGTGACGACGGGGATCTTCATGGGACCGGGTTGCAGGTCGAAGGGCCCGACGATCGGCGCGAAGCGCGCGGCGGGCAGCCTCAAGAGCGCAAGACGACTCATGGTCTCCGCGATGCCGGCGCCGCCTTGCGTCAGACCCTGGCGGTAGTCCGCGTGCAGGCGCGCCGTAGCGCCGAGGCTGCACGTCACGCCGACGCGGTCCGGCTGCCCTTCCACTGCCAGGCGCAGCACCGGCATCCGCTGCAGGCGCCGCACGCCGCGCGTCCAGGCGTGCAGGATGCGCTGGGCCAGCTGCGCCGGACGCCGGCTGCCGACCAGGGCCGAAGCAACGGTATTCACACGGCCCACCGGCAGCACCAGGATCGGCGGCACGAGGTCCAAGGCCCCCGCCTCATCGAAGCGCGTCAGCAGGTTCTGCAAGGTGCCATCGCCGCCCGCGAGGACGAGCAGCTCCGTGCCGGCGGCGCGCAGCGTCTCGACCAGGGCCGTCGTATCCTCGGGCCGATCCGAGAGAAACAGGCGCAGGCGCGGCGAGGCGCTGGCGAGCACGTGGGCCAGATCGACCGCGGCATCGCGACCGGCGGCTGGGTTGATGAGGCCGACCAGCATGGCGCACGCTCCTGGCTTGGATGACCGCACGGTGGATCGCACGGACGCCTCGGTCGTCTAACCAGAGGCAAGCGCGGGTGTCAACCGGTTGGGCTTGTCAGACGGCGGGCGCCCGCTAGACTCCGGCAGCGCGAGGGGGCAAAGGTGCCAGGTTCCGGTCTCGAAGCAGACGACATGGATTTCTTGTGCGATGTGGAGGAGGTCCAAGGACCGTCCCCGGCAGCGCAGCTGGAGGACGTGCGGCCGCTGCTGCTCGATTGGGCGAGCGCGGCCCTGGTCCAGCGCCGGCCGGACCTGCGCGCCTACCGCGGCAAGAAGGGGCTGCGCACGGCGCGGCTGGATCTCGACTTGCACGTCAAGCATGTGCACGCGGCGCTCCAAGGCGGTGCCGCGCAGGACGCGGCGGCCTACCAGCGTTGGTGCACGGCTTCCATGACGCAGCGCGGGCTGGACGCGGAGGCGATCGACGCCGGAGTGGCGATCCTGGCCGAAGCGCTGTGGCGTTTTCTGCCGCCGCAAGCAGGACGTGAAGCCATTGCCCGACTTGCCGCGTCTTTCCCTGCCGCCAAGGTTGCCTCCGGACCTGGGTCCGGCTACAGTAACGCGCTTGTCCGGCCCCGGCCCCTAGAGGACTTCCCCCAATGAAAATCACGTGCCCCGCCTGCAACGCCAACTATCGCCTGCCCGACGAGAAGATCCAGGGCAAGAATCGCATCTTCAAGATCGCCTGCAAGCGGTGCGGCGTGGAGATTCGCGTGCGCGGCGTCGAGACGCAGGAGGAAGTCGGGCGTACGACGATGCCCTTCGCCCTCGACATGCCCGCGCCGGCGCCGACGCCCGCCGCGGCGACCCCGGTGTGGTTTGCCGGCATCGATGGCAAGCAGGTCGGGCCGATGACCGAAGCCGAAGTGGCCGAGCACATCAAGGAAGGGCGCGTGAGCGCTCAGGATCTGGTGTGGCGCAAGGGTTTTGCCGCCTGGCTGCCGGCGCGTGAAGTGCCGCCGTTCGACGAGATGGTCGCCGAGACGGCCGCCGCCGGTGCCGCCCGCGCCGAGAAGCGGGCGCCGCGCCGCGCCCAGACGCTCGAGCTGTCCGCGGCGATGATCGAGCTGCTGGTCAAGCTCGACGGCCAGAGCGAGGCCGCGGGTGAAGCGCCGGCGCAGCCCGTCGTGATCGAGCCGCCGCGCCTGCCCGTGTTCGATGACGACATCGCGCCGGCAGCCGTGGCGCAGCCCGCCGCGGAGCCGGCCCCCGCCGAGACCAAGCACGTGGCAGTCGAGGCCGCCGCTGCGCCCGCCGAAGCGCCCAAGGCGGAAGCTGCGGCGCCCGCCGCCGTCGAGCCGCAGATCGACACCACGCTGATCATGGACGTGGTCAAGCCCAAGCCGGCGTCGACGGTGACCGACGCGGTCGCGGCAGATGCGGCTGCGACCAAGGATTTGGCTGCGACCAGCGCCGTGACGACGGACATCGCGCCGATCCTGCCGCCCAAGGGTGCGAGCGGCGTGCATGCCAAGCTGGCGGACGAGAAGACGTCGCGGCCCTCGCAGCCGGCCATTCGCATCAGCGTGCCGGAAGACGGCGCCGCGGCCCGCAAGGCTGCGGACGCAGCCGCGGCCGCTTCTTCGGCGCGCCCGTCGTCGACGGCGGTTCCGCTCAAGCCGGCCTCCACGGCCACGCGCCCGGCGTCGACCGCGTCCAAGCCCACGGGTTCGCCCGCGGCGCGCGCCGCTGCCGAGCGCAAGGCTGCGGCCACATCTGGCGTCAAGCCCGCTGAAAGCAAGGGCAATCGCATGTACGCCCTGATGGCCGGCGGCATCGTGCTGCTCGGCGTTGCGGTGGCTTCGGTCGTGATGCTGGGCAAGTCGACGCCACCTGCGCCGGCCGCGGATTCGTCGGCGATGGCTTCGGCTGCCGTGCCCACGCCGGCTCCCGCGGAACCGGCCCCGGCTGCCGTGCCGGCCCCTGCCGCGCCGGTCGCGCAAGTGGCCGCGGACGCTGGACCGGATGCGGCGCCCGTGGCCGCAGCTCCCGCGCCTGCGGTGCCCGTAGCGGTTGCCGCGCCGGCCCCGGCGGCCCCCGAGGCCGCCAAGCCGGCCAAAGCCGAGGCGGAGCCTGAGCACACGGCCACCAAGGCGGAGAACGCTGCAGCGCAGGC
>CAIXAA010000987.1 GCA_903917305.1 uncultured Myxococcales bacterium
GCGACGCGGGCAGAGGCGACGCGGGCAGCCGCGGCGGAGGAACTGAGGGCCGCCACCAGCGCGGCGGAGGCGCTCGCCGCGCGTGCGCAAGAGCCGGACCCGAGTCCGCCAAAGGACACCAACAGGGCAGCGGCGAAGGCGGACAAGCTGACGAAGGACATGCGCGAAGCGGTCGTGGCCGCATGGGAGAATGCCAAGGGAATTCAGGCTGATCTCTCCAGCAGAGCGCCAGGGGCAAGCGTGCCGGCTCTGTGCGAGCAACCCAACATTGACGCCCTGCGATGCCTCCCAGACCTGCTGGTAGCGGTGTGCGCGTGCGGAGCCAATGCGCACGCAATGGAAAAGGCGAGGACTAAAGCGCTTGGAACGGGCCAGCACCTACCGCCGCTTCTCGATTACGCGGACCAACTGCACCGTGCCGGGCGAATCAGCATCGCGGGGGTGGCGAAGTTCGTGGCAGCAGCGAAGGGCCATCCCAAGGGAGCCGAGACGCTGCGGCAAGCGATCGGGGCTGCGCGCAAAGTAAAGTAGGTCGGATCTGGTAATACCTGGTATTACCTTCTTATGTCATAGACATACACGCGGGCAATCGTAGGATTCGACTCCTAACCGCACGGCCGCTCCCGGAACGCTTCGGGGGCCCGCCTGCGCACACGGAGGCCCACAATGTCCCTGATTCGTTTGCCAGAGCTTCTGGCGCTGCTGGGTGGCGTCGGAAAGACCACGTTGCAATCATGGGAGGCGAAAGGCAACTTTCCAAAACGAATTCGCATAGGTGAACGCGCCGTAGCCTGGGACCGGCGCGCTGTCGAAGCGTTCCTGGCGAGCCGCCCGACCGTCACCGTCAACTGCAAGGATGACCCGCGCAAGCAAGCGGCCCGGCCATGAGCGGCCGGACTGCAGCGCGCGTTCCTATCCCGACGGCGACGGCGACGGCCCGCCGTGCCGGCGCAACCTGTCGCACAGCCGGCGAGTGCCAGGCGAAGCGTGAGCGGCCCCGCCGGGGCGCGGGCGCGCCGCTGCTGGCATCCGCGGCGGCCCCAGCGTTGGCCGCCAACCCTTGCGAGACCAGCCGGCGACGGCCAGAGGCAGCCCTCCGCGTGCACCATGGGTGCCACGGCAGGACTGCTCGGGGTGTCACCACCCGGTTTGCCGCCGTGCCGTCGCCGGCTGATCTCGCAAAGGATGGTGCCCGATGACTCAGCCACACCCCGCCGCTGGCCAGATCACGATCTGGCAGGACAAGTACGATCTCGGCTGCAGTGGCGGCGTCGACTCTGATGGCAGGGCCGTCGACAAGCACGGCAACCGGCTGGTGCTACACCCCGCCTTGCCCCTCGCCGACGCGATCGCGCAACAACACAGCACCGACGCCCACTTCTGGCCCGGCGTGCTGGTCAAGAAGGACACGAGCGAGATCGTGCCGCGCGCGCCGCGGGTCAACATGGACGGCCTGCCGCTTCTGGATTCTCTGAAGCTCGAAGTTCGCTTTGGCGCAATCGCCTTGGATGTCGACGACAAGGCCACGCACAAGGACCACCTGCCAGCCTCCGCCGAGTGGCGCGAGCGCCAGCTTGCCCTGCTCGCCAAGCTGCCGTCCGCACTTCGCAGCGGCATGGCTCGCTACGACACCAAGGGCGGCTACCGCCTCGTCTGGATCATCGAACACGCTCCAACCATTCCCGAATTCATCGCGCTTCTCGTCCTGCTTGTGCGCCAGTTGCGCAAGTGGGGCATCGACCCTGACGAATTCCGCGACTTCGGGCGCTGCTACCGGCTGCCGGATGTGGTTCGCGACGGCAAGCGACAGGTCCTAGACGGCAATGGCGTGACACCGGGCTTGCTTCGCTGGACGCCGATGCTGCCCGACTTCAACGAAGTGCTGGCGGTTGAGCGCAAGAAGTACGAGCACAAGCCCCGGGTTGACCGATCCGGCGACGCGCCGCGTAGCCCTGGCAGCTTCGATGCGCTCGCCATGGTCGAGGCTGCTGGCCGCGAGATCATCGGCGAGAAGTTGATGGGCGCAGGTGGCACGCTGCACGTCGTCAGCCCTTGCATGTGCGAGCGCGAGGAGGGCGGCACCGGCTGCGCTGTCACGATCGCCGAGTCGGGCGCCGTCGGGATCGTGTGCAAGCACGCCTCGTGCGACTACTCCGAACACAAGATGGCTCCTGGGAGCGCTTGGAAGCTCTGGCGATCCAGGCACGAAGCCGGCTACTACACCGAAGACGACACGGCCGGGATCAAGGAGTGGGCGGAGGGCGACTGGTCCTGCTACGCGCACAACACGCATGCGGCGGCCGAGATGGGGACGGAGCCCGCATCCGAGGCGGCGGCGCCGGAGCGTGCGCCGTTCAAGCTCGGCTCAGAGAAGGAGATCGCCGAGCGCCTTTGCGCGGACCTTGAGGGTGGCGGCGAGAAGATGGTCTTCGACCGAGGGGAAATCCGCCGGTACGAGCCGAGCCTTGGCGTGTGGTCCCTTGTCGACAAGTCGGTTCTGCA
>CAIXAA010000988.1 GCA_903917305.1 uncultured Myxococcales bacterium
CGCCCTGCCGTCGGGCGTCGCCGAGTACGGCAAGGTCCTGGTGCGCGACATCGACAGCACCGACACCGACACGGCGGCCGACTGGGTCGTGCGCGCGTTTGGCACGCCGGGCGGCCCCAACGACCTCACGTCGGACGACGACCTCGACGCGGACGGCATCCCCGATTGCGCAGAAACGCCGGGCGGCCGCTTTGGCGGCCTCGACCTCGTCGCGATGGGCGCACATCCGAATCAGCGCGACATCTTCATCGAAGTCGACCACATGACCTCGGACGACCCCGGCGTCACGCCGCGCCAGGAAGCGTTGGAGTCCGTGCGCAAGGCCTTCGTCAGCCACGACATCGCCATCCACTTCGACGCCGGCAGCCTGTTTGCCGCGGGCTTCGACCCGGCCAAGTTCAACCTCGGCGGCGGCAACGAGGTGCCGTTCGCGACCAACCTGATCGTCTCGGTCAACACCAAGGGCATCGTCCCGGTGCAGGTGTACAAGGCGACGAACATGCAGCTGGTGCGCCGATCCATCTTCCATTACCTGGTGTTCGGCTACACGCAGGACGGCTCGGCCAACGGCTCGAGCGGCGTCGCCGAGATCGAGGGCAACGACATCGCCATCACCCTGGGCAACTGGGGTTTTGCGACGACGACGCAAGCCAAGACCAACGCCCTGATCAACTGGCAGGCGCTGACCGTCATGCACGAGCTCGGCCACAACCTGGGCTTGCGGCACGGCGGCGATACCGACACGAACTACAAGCCCAACTACTACTCGATCATGAACTACATGTATTCCAGCGGCTTGCCTCCGCTGGGCGCGACGGAGGGCGACCGCTATTTCTACGTTCACGATGAGTTGACCGCCTGCCACATCTCGTACTGGAAGGACCTGGCCAATGGGCCGTATTCGGACTTCAACACCTACAAGATCGACTACTCCGACGGCAGCGGCCTGCAGAACGACGAGAACTCGGTCATCGAAGACAACGGCTTGGGCCAGATCGGCAGCACGCCCGTCGACTTCGATTGCAGCGGCGGCATTGCGTCGGGCTACGTCTTCGACCTGGACAAGGACAAGGTGTTCGAGCCGGTCAGCGACTTCGACGACTGGTCGCACATCGAGCTGGCGTTCGTGCGCTTCTCCGCGGGCATGGACAACGGCGCCAAGTCGACCAAGCAGCCGCTCGATGCAATTGCCAATGATTACCAGCTGTCTGCTGACGACACGCTGCCGCCGTGGTTCGCGCGCATCCTGATGCTGGGACGCTAGCGCTAGGAGCTTGTCGCCGAAAGGCGGCAAGCTCCTAGGCAGGCCGCGGATGCGGACTGCCGGCGGCCGAAACTGCATGAATTCACTTCATGCAGTTCTTGGCCGACCGTCCCAAGCAACAAGCAGCAGGAGTCTGTCGGCCAATTGCCGACAGACTCCTAGGGCGCGTCGGCGCAGCAGCGGAACCCGGTCGAGTAGTCCCAGTGCGCGCTGTCGTGGGCGGTCGTGACGTACAAGCAGCCGGGTCCATTGAGGATCGTGTCGACGAAGTAGCCGCCGCGGAAGGTGCCGGCCGGATCCGCCGTCCACTCGTGCAGGTTGCCCATCAGGTCGTGGATGCCTTCCGGCGTGACGCATCCGCTGTAGGTGCCTGATTTGGCGAGCGAATCCGGAAGTTGATCCAGGCACGCGTTGTCCAGCTTGGACCAGATCCACGCCGCGCTCGTGCCGTAGAGCTCGATCGCCGGATGCACGGCGCGGCTGTCGTTGCAGACCTTGGGCTGGTCTTTCGGCCCGTACGGATACGTCCACTTCTGCGTGCTCTGACATGCGCGCAACCATTCGTTATCGCTGCATAAACGCTTGCCGGCCGCCTGGCACGCGGTCTTGGCTTGCACGCCGCTGATGTAGCCCTGCGGCACCTGGCCAGGTCGCGAGACGGCGCGCACCGCGGTGCTGCCCGGGTTGTGGAATGGAGAGAATTCTGCCCCGGTTGTGCTGACTTGCAACGCAGCTTCCCAGCGGTCGATGCAGAATGCCGTGGCCGTCGCGCCCTCGACGCGCGCCATGCCGGCCGGGCAGCCGCCGACGCCGGCGGGTTCGCTGCCGAGGCCGTCGTTGGGCGACGGCGCGGCGGCGGGGTCGCACGTCGTGGCCGCGCTGGTGGTGCAGCACTGGATGTCCTTGGCGCCAGGGCAGAATCCCGGCGTGGCCGTGCCCTGGCACTGGCTGGTGGGCAGGCAGGTGCCGGCGCCCTTGCCAGGGACGCTGCAGGCGACGGGAGGCGCAGTTCCGCTGTCCGCATCCGCGGTTGCATCAGCGCCTTGCCCGGCGTCGGGCGCCGCTGGCGCGTCGGCTGGGGCGGCGGCATCCGCGGCGACTTCGCTGGCGGCAAGCCCGTCCAGCGCGGCAACGTCGGCCAAGGTCGCGGCGTCCACTTCCAAAGCGGAATCGATCGCCTGCGCTGACGGAGCCGCCGCCGTCGTGCAGCCGGCCAGCACGGCCAGCAGCGCAGCGCCAGCCAGCCGCATCAGCTTCCGGCCACGGCGGCTCCATCGAACCGCAACGACGGCAGGCGCAGCGAACTGAAGACATAGGGATCGGCGCCCAAAGCCACAAGCTTGTTCCAGAATGTCTTGTGGTTGCCGGTCAGGTTCATCTCGGTCACCGGCGCGGCGAGCGCGCCCTTCTCGATGAGGCGGCCCTGGATGCCCAGCGAGAAATCGCCGGTCAAGCTGTTGGAATTGCCGCCATTGAACGCGGTGACCAGGATCCCGCGCTCCACGCCGGCCAGCAGCTTGTCGAACGACGCCGTGCCGGGCGTGCAGATCAGGTTCGACGTCGTGCCGGTCGTCGGCTTGTCCTTGAGTTTCTTGGCGTAATACCAGTCCAGGTAGAAGTTGCGCAGCACGCCGCCCTCGATCACGGCGAACGCTTGCGCCGCCATGCCCTCGCGGTCGAAGCTGCGCGACCCGAGACCGCCCGCCAGGTGCGGCTCCTCGCGCAGCGTCACCAGCGGACTCATCACGGGCTTGCCGAGCTGGCCGTCGAGAAAGGAGCGTTTCTGCTGCAGATTCGCGCCATTCAGCGCCTGCAGGTAGTGCGACAGCAGGCGGCCGGCCGCGCGGTTCTCCACCAGCAGCACCTGCTCGCCGCTGGCGTACTTGCGCGCGCCGATGCGCGTCAGCGCCCGCTCCGCCGCCAGCCTGCCGACGCTCTCGGGCTTGCCCAGGTCGGCCAGGCTGCGGCCGCCGACATACCACCAGTCTTCCGGGCGCTTGTCGCCGTCGGTCGCCGTGACTTCGGCGCTCAGGTGGTAGCTCGTGCTGCGCTGCGCGGCGTGGATGCCGTTGCTGGCGCACAGGGCCCAAGTGCCGTCCTCGTCGCTGAAGTTCGCCGTCGCCGAGACGATGCGCCGGTCGCTGCGCCCCGCCTCCTCGGCCGCGAGCGCCAGGTGCTTGCGCGCGTCGGAGTCGAGGCTGCCGTACTTCGCGTCAAACAGCGGCAATTCCGCGGACTTCTTGAGGCACAGGCTGGCGTCGGGCAGGCAGCGCTCCGGATCCGCATCGAGCATCCGCGTCAGACCGATGGCGTCCTTGAGGAACGCCTCCAGCTCCGCCTTGCGCAAATCGCTCGTCGTGTGCGCGGCATAGCGCCCGTCGACGTAGAGGTGCACCGTCAGGCCGGCCGACTGCGACTCCTGCAGTTTTTCCACCTTGCCTTCGCGCACTTGCGTCTCGATGCCGCGCGACATCCGCAGGCTCGCCAGGGCGTCACCCGCGCCGAGCTTCTTGGCCGTCTCGACGACCTGCGCCGCGAGATCCAGTGCATTCTGATGGCCTTGGCTCATATCCTTCTTCACGCGCCACCTCCCACCGTCAGCGCCTTGACCAGCACGGTCGGCATGCCCTGCGACACCGGCACGCTCTGGCCGTTCTTGCCGCAGGTCCAGCCGCCTTCGTCGATCACCAGATCGTCGGCCACCATGCTGATCTTGCTCAGCGTATCCGGGCCGTTGCCGATGAGGTTCACGTCCTTGATCGGCCGCGTCAGCTTGCCGTCCTCGATGAGGAAGCCGGTCTTGAGGAAGAACGTGTAGTCGCCGCCGCCGATGTTCACCTGGCCATTGCTGAACGATTCGCAGTAGATGCCCTTCTTGACCGCGCGGATGATCTCCTCGTGCTTGTGCGGCCCGCGCTCCATGTAGGTCGAGCGCATGCGCGGCATGGGCACGAAGCGGAACGACTCGCGGCGACCGTTGCCGGTCGGCGAAACGCCGTAATGTTTCGCGCTGATGCGGTCGTGCAGGTAGGAGTTCATCGTGCCGCCGTCGACCAGGACCGTGCGCTGGCCCAGGCTGCCTTCGTCGTCGACATGGATCGAGCCGCGCGCGTCCTTCAGGGTCGCGTCATCGACGATGGTGACGAACTTCTCCGCGACCGGCTTGCCGATCTTCGTGGCGAAGATGCTGATGTTCTTGCGGTTGAAGTCCGCTTCCATGCCGTGGCCGATGGCCTCGTGCAGCAGGATGCCGCTCGGACCCGCGCCGAGCACCACCGGCATCTCGCCGCCCTTGGGCGTCACCGCCTCGAACATCAGGACGGTGCGCCGCACGGCTTCGTCGCACAGGCGCTGCACGGACTTGGCGTCGTAGAGATCAAAGTTGTGACGCGAAGCGATGTTGTACATGCCGGTCTCGCGGCGGCCCTTCTCCTCCGCGACGCACATGGCCACGAGGCGGGTCATGGGCTGGTGGTCGTGGCAGGCGACGCCGTCGCTGGTGACGAGGAACACCTCGCGGTCGCTGTCGGCGTAGTTCACGGTCGTCTTGACGATGCGGGCGTCCTTCTTCTTGCAGCGTTCGTTGACGTCCTGGACGAGCTTCTTCTTGAGGCCCAAGTCCACGTCGGCAAAGCGATAGTCGCGGTCGTAGAACTGGGGCAGCTTGGCAACGGCCACGGGCGCCAGCTTCACCTTGGTCGAGCCGTCGGCGATCGCCGCTGCGGTGGCAGCCGCGCGCTTCATCGCAGCCAGGTCGAGCACTTCGGAGAACGCGTAGCCCACGGCGTCGCCCTTGACGACGCGCACGCCGACGCCGAGATCCGAGGAGGCATAAGCACGGCTGATCTTGTCGTCTTCCAGCGTCAACGCGACCGAGCGCGTGCGCTCGAAGTACAGGTCGGCAAAGTCCGCGCCGCGGCCCATCGCGACGCCGAGGACGGCCTGCAGGTCGGCCATCGGGATGCCAAAAGGTGCAGCCGCAGCCGGGTCTGGCGCGTGAGGCGCTGCCGCGAGCACCGGGCGGGCGAAGAGCGAGGCGGTGCCGGCGGCGGCGAGGCCCAGGAAGGCTCGGCGATCCGGGCGGAAAGGGTCGAACGGGTGGCTCATGGCGGCTCCCAAGCGGCGCAACAGCGCTTGCGGGCAACCGTAGCACGGCGCGGCGCGGGTTGTCCTGCAAAGCGGGGCCGCTGCGGCGACTGACCAAGGCCACGCTGCCACACAAAGCCGATCGCCTGCGAAGAAACGCGTGTAAAGACAATGGGCTGTGGCAGCGCGGCTGCGCGCCCCGTGCGGCGGTCCGTCCCGGCCAGCGTTGACCCTGCTGATGCCGGCCGGTACCAAGGTGCGAACCTGTGCTCGGCCCATTTCTTGCCGTAGGAGTCTGTTCATGCCCCAGTTGCGCCTCGCCCTCTCCCACGTTTCGCTCGCGCGGACGCTGGCTTTCGCCGCCGTCTTGCTCAGCGCTTGCGCGGCGGATCCGGGTTCTCCCGCTGCCGGTGGCGACAGCACGTATGCCGCCGATGCCTTTGGCGTCGACAGCGCGGCCCTGACGGCACCGCAGCCGGCACCCGCGCCTGACCCGCAGGCCGCGGACGTCGCGGTTGCGCCGGTCCCGGGCGGCATTCCAACACCTGTGACAGGCGCGCGGCCCGATGCCGCGTCCGGTGCGGATGCGGCGGCACCAGCGCCCACTCCGGCGCCGCAGCCGGCGCCCCAGGCCGATGCGGGCGCGACCGACGTCGCAGCGCCGCCGGCCCCCAAGCCAGCGCCCGTCGACCCGGCAGACGCCGGCGCGACGAAAGACACGGCGGAAGCGCCCACCCCAGCGCCGCAGCCGGCGCCAGCGCCGACGCCCGCGCCAGACCCGACTCCGGCTCCAACTCCGATTCCGGCTCCAACTCCGGCTCCGGCACCGGCTCCGGCTCCGGCCCCGGCTCCGGCACCTGCTCCGGCACCTGCTCCGGCTCCGGCACCGGCTCCGGCACCGGCTCCGGCCCCCGCTCCGGCTCCGGCACCTGCCCCGGCCCCTGCTCCGGCTCCGGCTCCGGCTCCAGCTCCAGCTCCGGCTCCAGCTCCGGCACCCAAGGTCGTGCGTTTCGCCGCCCTGGGCGACACCGGCGATGACAGCGCGATGGAGTACGCCGTCGCCAAGGCCCTGGCCGCCAAGTGCGCGCAATCCGGCTGTGACGAGGTCCTGCTGCTCGGCGACGACATCTATCCGCAAGGCCCCGCGTCGGTGACCGACCCCGCGTTCGACAACGCCATCACCAAGCCGTTCGCGCCGGTGAACAGCGAGTTCTGGCTCACGCTGGGCAACCACGACTACGGCGGCGGCAATGCGGGCGCCGGCACCGACCTGTGGAAGGGCCCGATCTGGGTGCAATGGGCCGCGACGCAAACGAAGTTCATCCTGCCGGCGACCAGCTACGACCGCGTCGATGGCAACGTGCACTTCTTCGCCCTGGACTCCAACCTGATGAACCAGGGCCAGGGCGCGGCGCAGATCGCCGAGTGGCAGGCCAAGATGACCGCGCCGGAAGCCGGCTGGAAGATTGCGTTTGCCCACCATCCGTACCTGTCGAACGGCGACCACGGCAATGCGACCGGCGGCGTGCTGGCCGGCTACGACGCGCTGGTGTGCGGCCACGTCGACCTGTTCCTGGACGGGCACGATCACAGCATGCAATGGCTGCAGCCGACTGCGAAATGCGGCGGCACGGAGTTCATCGTCTCCGGCGCCGGCGCGGAGCACACCGGCCTGAGCGGCAGCAACCCCGCTTACTACCAGAGCGCGAGCACCTACGGCTTCTTCTGGGTCGAGATCAACGGCAACAACCTGCACGGCGAGTTCATCGACCAGAACGGCAACGTGTTGTTCACGCGCGACCGCGCGCGGTAGGCGTTCGCCAGACGGCCGCGCTGTCGCGCCAAAGCACGGGCCGGGCGGAAATCGTCAGCGTGCATACCGGCTAACGTCGCTGGACAGGGCTGGCAAAGGGCCGCAAGCTGTCCTCGGGGACGGCGGCGCGGCTGCCGGTGAGGTTCGCGGTGGCGAAGAGGACGGATTGGATGCCGGGCCACGGCCTCTTGCGGGTCCGGCGACGGGGCCGGATCGCGCTGCTGGCCGCGTTGCTGCTGTGCCTTGGCTGCGGCGCCGGTCCTGCGCAAGCGCCCGCCGCCGTGCAGCCGCCTGACGCGGATGCCGGCGCGCCGCCCGATGCTCCGCCTGCCGACAGCTTGCAAGACACCGCCACTGCCGCCGACGAGGCTGGCGCGGCTGCCGACGCCGACGAAGCGGCCGCCGACGAAGCGCTCGCCGACGTCGATGCCGTGCCGGAGGATGCCGCGGCCGCGGAGTTGCCTGCGCCGGCCGATGCCGAGGCGGGCGACGTCTCCGATATTGCCGAGATCACTGCCGAAGATGCTTTCGTGGACGCGGCTGCGGCCGGCGACGCCTGTGGCGCGGACGTGGCGTGCGGCACCGCCGATGCCGTCGCCGTGCCGGACGCGGTCGATGCGATGGTGGCCGCCGATGCCGATGTGGCGGTGCCGCCGACCGGCTACGTCCCCCTCGACCTCCTGAGCCAGCCGCTGGCGGCGTTCACGGACGTGACGGCGGACTATGGTTTCGCCAAGTACCTGCCGCCCAAGTTCGTGCACGCGGCATGCACGGTGGGCGCGGATCTCGACGGCGACGGGCGCGAGGACCTCGCGGTCGTGCGGCAGCTGTGGGGCGCCTCCTCGCTCGATGTCGCCTTGCTGACCGATGCCGGCGTGACGCACGTGACGACGGCGCTGCCGGCCGCCGCGCAAGGCACGGGCGTGGGCTGTTCGGTGGCGGACATGGACGACGACGGCAAGCTCGACATCCTCATCGGCACGACCGCCGGCTACGTCTTGATGCGCAACACGTCCGGCGGCTCCTTCGAGGACAAGACCGACACCATGCTGCCCGCGATGATGGACTTCACGGCGCAATCGGCTGCCATGGCCGATTTCGACGGCGACGGCGTGGCCGATCTGCTGATCGGCGCCGGCGACTTCTACGGCAAGTGCGGCACGTTCGAGTGCCAGTTCAGCGCGGTCGACCTCAACTGCAAGAGCACCGGCAACATCGGGGTCTTGGACTCCATGCAGGATCGGATGTGGCAGCGCAACGGTTTGCAATGGGCTGATGTCACTGGCAAATGGCAGCTTCCGGCCGGCGGCTGGCGCACGATGGTCACTGCCGTCGACCTCGACCAGGACGGCACCATGGACGCGCTGGTCGGCAACGATCCCGGCGAGCACTTCCTGCTGCGCGGCGAGGGCGGCGGCCTCAAGAAGTACGCGACCGACATCGGCTTTCTCGGCAGCGGCGACAGCATGGGCTGGGCCGTGGGCGACATCGACGGCGACGGCAAGCTCGACGTGTTCATGGCGGACGCCGGCCCGTCGCCGCTGTACCTGCAGAAGCAGGCGCCCGCCGGAAAACCCATCTTCTTTCAGGATGAATCCGTGGCCTGGGGCGTCGCGGCGGCGACCCACGACCTGGCGGTGTGGAACCCGCTGCTGGTCGACTTCGATCAGGACGGCTGGCTCGACATCTACCTGGGGACCAGCGCCGTGGCGCCGCAGGGCTGGCTGGCGCTGGTGCCGTGCAATTCCAAGAATATCAAGGCAGTCCAGGCAGATCTGCTGCTGCACAACCTGGGCGGCAAGGGCTTCGAGGCGCTGCGCACGCCGACGCCGCCGGGGCAGACGGCGACCTTCGCGACCCTGGCGGAGACGGCTGTCGACATCGATGGCGATGGCGATCTGGACGTGCTGCAGGTGCGCACCGGCGGCGCGCTGCGCGTGCTGCGCAACGACATGGCGCCGCCAAAGACCTCGATCATCGTCCACGTCCAAGGCCCGCCCGGCAACCGCCTGGCTGTCGGCACGAGCATGGTTGCGCAAGTGGGCAGCGCCGCGCTGCTGCGCCGCCTGACCGGCACGACCGGCGGCGGCGGCGCGGGTCGCTGGAACGTGCACATCGGCATCGGCGCCGCCAAGCAGGTCGACGGCCTCACGGTCACCTGGCCAAACGGCGCGACCTCGGCGGTGCCGGCGGTGCTTGCCGGCGGCCAGGTGACCATCGTCGCGCCTTGACGGCGAACACGCCTGGGTCCGCCCCGCCCGGCCGATCCCGTCGCGACGACGCGGCTGCGCTGTTCTTCATGCAACTTCTTGGCTCGCGTGGCCGGGCAGGCACGAAGCTTCCTGTGCGTTTTGGCGAGGAAATCAAGGCAATTGTCCGGTGCCAAATGGCTCAGCTGCCTGCGCCGCCCACAGCACCGCGATTTGCCGCTTGCCGGCGCCGGTGACAGACTTCGCGCGCGTGTGCGGCATTCTTCGCCGCGGACCGGCTTGATGACCGTCACACCGACTCCAGCTCGCCCCGTGTCGAGCCTGGACGCCTACATCGCCCTCACGCGCCCGTTCACGCTGGTCATGCCTGCGCTCGGCATGCTCACCGGTGGCATCATCGCGCTGCGCGCCGCGCCGCCGGTGGTCGCGCCCTGGGTGGCGAATCCCTGGGCGCGCATCGCGCTGGGGACGCTGATGGCCGCGCTGCTCAACTCGGCGTCCAACGTGCTCAACCAGGTCTACGACCTCGACATCGACCGGATCAACAAGCCGGACCGCATCTTGCCCCGCGGCCTGATGCCGGTGCCGACCGCCCTGCGCTACTCCGCCGCGCTCTACGCGCTGGCGCTGGGCTGCTCGGTCCTGGTCGGCCCGGCGTGCGCCGCCATCGTCGCCGTCACCGCGTTTCTGACCTGGGCCTACTCCGCGCCGCCATTTCGCTGGAAGCGCCTGCTTTGGTTCGCGAACCTCGTCGTCGCCGTGCCGCGCGGCATGCTGCTCAAGGTCGCCGGCTGGAGCGCGGTCGGCAGCATCTTCGCCCGCGAAGCCTGGTACATCGGCGCGATCTTCGCAGTCTTCCTGTTCGGCGCCATGTCGACCAAGGATTTCTCGGACGTCGAAGGCGATCGTCGCTTCGGCTGCGTCACCTTGCCCATCCACTACGGCGTGCACCGGGCGGCGACCTTGATTGCGCCGTTCTTCTTCGCGCCGACCGTGCTCATCGGCTTGGGGCTCTGGGCCGGCTGGCTGAGCGGCAATCCGCGCTGGCTCGTTGGGCTCGCGCTGCTGATGGCCGTGTGGGGCGCCTACGCCGTGCGGCTGATGTTCCGCCACCAGGATGCCCTGCTCGCGGACGCGAACCAGGCGAGCTGGACCCACATGTACCTGATGAGCTTCGCGCTCCAGATTGGATTTGCCGTCGCCTATGTCGTTTGAACCGGACAGCCTGCCACGTGGGTTTCTCGCTGCAGTGCAGTCGAAGTACGCGGATTTGCTGGTGCGTCACCTCGGCCTCGATGCGCCGCTGCGCGCCGTGGCGGAGCATGCCCTGGCCGGCGGCAAGCGCTTGCGGCCGATCCTGACCGAAGCCATGGGCGCCAGCCTCGCGGCCCCGCCCGCCGCCGTTGCGCACATCGGCGTCGCCGTGGAGTACCTGCACGCCGCCTCGCTGCTGCTCGACGATCTGCCGGCGATGGACAACGCCCGCGAACGGCGCGGCAAGCCTGCGACGCACCTGGTGTTCTCCGAGGCGGAGACCATCCTGGCCGCGCTCGCCCTGACGACGCGCACGACGATGCTGCTGCTCGATCCGGCCATCGCCGACGCCGAGACCGGCCGCCAGATGGCGCGCGTCGCCGCCGAGACGGTCGGGCCGATCATGGCCTGCGGTCAGGCGATGGAGTTCCGCCGTGGCATGCATGAGCTGCCGGAACAACTGGTCCACATCCACGCGCGCAAGACCGGCGCGCTGTTCGACCTGCCCGGCAAGCTGCTGAGCCTGGCTGCGGGTTCGACGGCCGAGATCGCCCGCGCCGTCGCGACCTTCACGTCGAACTTCGGGCTCGCCTACCAGCTGATCGACGACCTGCGCGACCGCGACGACCCGCGCGAAGCCCACGTCAACCTGGCGCGCCGGGCTGGTGCCGAGGCGATCCGCGCTGCTGCCCATGCCGCGCTCGATGCGGCGCGCGACGCTGCCCGCTTCGACACGACCGGACGTCTGGCCGGCTGCATCCTGTGGTTGCGCGGAGGCCTCGATGCAGTTGCCTGATTCGACAACGATTCTCCAGACGCCGGCCTTCTTGAAGCTCGACCTGATGTGCCGCGGCCTGGTGGCCGAGGAGGGTGCCAGCGCGCCGCAGATCCGCCGCACGCGCGCCGGGCTTGGCAGCGGGCTGGAGCTGGCCCTGCCGCAGGGCGTGCGCGTCAATGCGCCGGTCGTGGAGCCGTTCGCCGCGGCCAGCCCGTACCGGCTGCGCCGCACCGCCACAGGTCACGAGATCGTCTCGCTGGAGCTGCCCGATCGCGCTGGCATGCCGGTCGACGTGGCCCCCGTGCCGGCCTTCGCCGAGTTGCTGACCACGACGGGCCGACCCATGGGGCGCATCGCCGTGCTGCAGGGCACCGTGCTCTCCGTCTACGTCGGGCCGGTCTGCGGCTACTGGACCGGC
>CAIXAA010000989.1 GCA_903917305.1 uncultured Myxococcales bacterium
AGCTCGGGCGGCGGCTCGAGATCCTCGGCCTTGGCGCGGCGCAGGCGCGGACGATCGTCGCGAACGACAGGTGCAGCCACCGGCACGACCGGCGCGGCAACCGCAACGGGAGCCGGCGGCGGCGGCGGCGCGGGGGCGACGACCGGAGCCGGCGCCACAGGAGCGACGACGACGGGAGCGGCGACCGGTGCCGGCGGGGCTTCGAGCGGCGCACCCTCTTCGCCTTCGGCGCGAATGCGACGGCGCACGACCGTCCGACCCGCGGAGTCGGCCGAGGCAGCGACGGGCTTCTCGACGGCACGGGCGGCCGGGGCTGCACGCGCGGCAGCGGCCGGCGCGAACATCTGCCGCAGCCGGTCCGCCTGAGCGGCATCGAGGCGGGAAATCGTGGACAAGAGCATGCCCTTGGCGCTCGCCTTGGCGACGAGATCGCGGTCGGTCATGCCCAGTTCACGGGCGAGATCAGAGACTCGAAGGTTCGTTGCTACCGCCAAGATACGCACTCCGCCGCGTGGTTGCCCACGCTTACGCCCCGCGCCGGTGCTCGGCAAAAAGCCGATCCTGCAGAGCCTGCCACACGCCAAGCCGCGCATCTTGCGCGAGATCGGCGCCGCGGCGCTCAAGTCCCTGCCGCCGCGCCGCCGCGAGTCGGGCCGCATGCTGTGCGACCTGCTCGAGCAACGTGACAGCCAGGCTGTCGCCACCCTTGTCGGCTCCGGTCGGGTGACCGGAAGCCTTGCTTTTGCGCCCTGACGGCCTGCGCAAAAGGATCTGCACTGCGCGCCGGGCGCAGGGCATCGTCGGGCAGGTGTGAGCCCCCTTGCCGGTAGCTACACCATCTCGACCCGGAGGAGCAACTGGCCGCCCAGCTACACCTGTCACTTGAACGGACGTCACCCGAACCGTCGCCAGAATCGCATCCTGGCTGCCCCGTTCCGGGTCTCGATCCTCGACTGCCCCGCGCGCGGCGTGCAGTTGCACCAACTCCTGCATCGGTCGCCGCTGCCGGCAGCCGATGCACGTCCGCAGGCCAGCTGGCCTGTCGCTCATACCGGCGCAGGCTCCGCGCCCGGATCGCCACCGCCCAGGTCCAGATCGCCGCCCAGGTCGAGATCCGCGCTCGCCGGCTCGGTCCCAAGGACTTCAACGGCTTCCGGACTCGGGGCCGGTGCCGCCAGGGCCGCCTGCGCCGCCTCGCGCGCCACACGGGCATCCTCGTCGCGGCGCTTCTTGACCTCGAAGGCGATCTGCTGGATCTGCATCGCCATCTCTTCGTTGATCCCCGGAATCCCTGCGAGATCCTCGGTGTGCGCGTTCAGCAGGTTGTCCGGGCTGTGGTAGCCGAGCTTGAACAGGTAGCCGATCAGCGACTCGTCCAGACCCGGCACCACGGCCAGCGCCTCGCCGAGCATCTTCTTCATGTCCTCGATCTTGCCTTCGCTCTGGATGTCGATCTTCCAGCCAACCAGGCGACTCGCCAGGCGAACGTTCTGGCCGCGCCGGCCGATCGCCAGGCTCAGCTGATCGTCCGGGACGATGAGCTCGATGGTCTGGTTGTCCTCGTCGATGAGCACGCGGCTCACCTCCGCGGGCTGGATGGCATTGCACACGAACTTCGCGATGTCCGGGCTCCACGGCACGATGTCGATCTTCTCGCCGCGCAGCTCCTGCACGACCGCCTGCACGCGCGAGCCCTTCATGCCCACGCAAGCGCCGACGGGATCGACATCGGAGTCCTTCGACGCCACCGCGATCTTCGCGCGCTCGCCCGGTTCGCGGGCCACGGCCATGATCTTGACGATGCCTTCGTAGATCTCCGGCACTTCGAGCTCGAACAGCTTCTCGATGAGGCGCGCGTCGGTGCGGCTCAGCACGATCTGCGGACCGCGCGCATCGCGGCGAATTTCCTTCACATACGCCTGCACGCGGTCGCCGGCGCGGTAGCTCTCGCGGAACATCTGCTCGCGCATCGGCAGCACGGCTTCGGCGCGACCCAGGTCGACGATCACGTTGCCGCGCTCGAAGCGGCGCGTGATGCCGGTGACCAGTTCGCCTTTGCGATCCTTGTATTCGTTGAACACGACGTCGCGCTCGGCGTCGCGCACGCGCTGCATGATCACCTGCTTGGCGGTCATGGCGGCGATGCGGCCGAACTGCTGGCGCGCGGTCTTGATGCCCAGGATGTCGCCGTACTTGCGGTCTTCTTCCTCGGCGCTGACGCGATCCTTGTCCAGGTAGAAGATCTGGAAGCCCAGCTCGTCGCCCGCCTGCACTTCCGGGTCGATGATCTGCGCGGTGGTCAGCGGCAGCTCGCGCTCGTGGTTGGCGACGGCGCCGTCATCGACGACGACCATGTACAGCATGAGCTCGACCTGGCCGATCTCCTCGTTGTACTTGGCTTCCAGCTCACGGCTGTGGCCGAACGTCTTCTTCGCTGCCGACAAGATGCCTTGTTCCAAAGCCTCGACCAACAGGGCCCGGTCGATGCTCTTTTCCTTCGACACCTGATCGATGATCTGGTTGAGGTTGCCGATCATCGGGTTGCGCTCCTTGCTTGTGCCTGCGCCCGGGTCCGGCTCCTTGCCGGCTCTCCGCATGCGCGCGGGGTACCTGTCGTGCGAGCCGGGCCTGCTGGCCCGATCTCCGTGTCTATTCGGTCTCTTGCGTCTCTTCGCCGTCCGCAGCCGCGGGAATGCCGGCCTCGGCCGACTCCTGCGCCAACTTCTTGCCGAGCTGCTGCCACTCCTCGATCGTCGGATCGAGGCGCGCCTTGACGATGTCCGTCACCGCGATCTCGCGCAGTGCGTTCTTGCCGACGCGCAGCACCAGCACGCCGTGGTCGCACCACTGGATCGCGCCGGTGACGCTCTCCTTGCTCGCGCCTTCACCGATCGTGATCTTCGCGGTCATGCCCGAGAAGCGCTGCAAGTCCCCTTCGTGGCGCAGGACCCGGTTCATGCCCGGGCTCGACACTTCCAGATCGAACTCACCCGGCACCGGATCGGCTTCGTCCAGCAGCGCGCTCAAACGGCGCGACACCAGGGCGCAATCTTCCAGGGCGATGATGCCCTTGCCCGGCCAGCGATCGATCTCCAGCTGCACGATCAGGCCGCGCGGGCCCGGCACGGTGCGCAGCCGGATCGGCTCGAAGCCGGCCGCCTCGATCGCCGGAAACAGCAGCGCCTGCAGCTTCGCCTGCAATTCCGGCGTCGCGCCGTGGGCTGCCGTCAGCTGTGGATCCTTGCCTGCCATCTTCTTCCCGAACCGCGGTGTTCTCGCTAGTTTCTTCTTTCGACTCGCGGGCTTGTCTTTGTGCCGCGACCCCTGCCTGCGAACCTGGACCCAGGCCCCTCCGCGCCCCAACTGGAGCTCGGACCACCGCGTCCCGCGGGGCGGGGCACGCGTGCCGACATCAGCCTGGGCCAATGGAGGCGCCTGCCGTGCACGAACCCGGGCCGCCACGGAAGGTGGGGCAGCCGCAGAGTTTCTCAGGCGAACAGCCGACCTGCGGGCTCGCCGTGCACGTGCGCCTCGCCCGTCTGCTGCTGCGCAAGGCAGCGGCTCTTCTGGACCGCCAACGCTGAGGCGGTGCAGACGCAGACGTGAAGCACTCCGGAGGCGGCACCCGGGATCGAACCGGGGATGGAGGATTTGCAGTCCTCTGCCTTACCACTTGGCCATGCCGCCGAAGGCGCGCAAGGATTACCCAAGTGAGGGTCGCAGGTCAAGCCCTTCGCGCCTCTTCTCGTTACAGAGAGCTACCATCGATGCGAAAAGCACCGCCGGCGCGCTCGTCACGGCGCAAGCTCAGCGGCGGCGGCATCCTCTTGTCTGCCTTCAAGAAGATCTTGACCAGTTCCGTGTGCTCCGTGATCGGATCCGGGACCATCTGCGTGATCTTGAAGCTCGACGGATCTCCGGGCACTTGCAGGTACTGCGCGTAGCGTCCGGAGAACGGCTGCCACTTGTAGGAGTTCAGCTCCCGGTCCAGCAGCGGCGTGCCCTTGCGCATCGAGTGCACCAGATCGCGAAAGCGCTCGAAGCGCGACTCGCCTTCCACGTCGCTCTCCGGCGCCAGGGCCACCGAAAACAGCGCGCGCAGCAGCGCCTGCGCCTCCGCGAGCGGGTCCTGGGCGATGCGCTCGGGCGGCGCGGCCTCCAGCACCGGCGCGGCAGCGGCGGCGGGCGGTGCCACGGCCACCGCGGGCGCCAGGCGCTCTTCCAAGGCTTCCAGGCGCGCCGTCACCTTGGCCAGTTCGGCGGCCAGCGAGGCGAGCGTCACGGCGCCACCTTCGGCGACATCTGCCTGTGCGGCAGCAGCTTTGCGGGCCATGGCGGCTCCTTGTTCGTCAGCTTGGCGTGGATCTAGCGGGCCGCGGCCAGGGGTTGGCGCGCGAGGCAGGACAGGTAGTCGGCAGCCTTCAACAGCTGGAAATCCGGATGGATCTGCGGCTTAGGCTCATGCTTGGCAATCTTCTCGGCCTGGCCCGACGCTTCGACGCACTTGGTCAGCGCCGGCAGCATGGGCAGGAACGGCGACTTGGCCGTGCTCTCGATCGGCACCAGGTGGTTGTTCAGGTTCTCCTCGCGGAAGCCCACGGGAATCTTGCCATCCACCTCCGGCGCCGCGACGACGTCCGGCGTCACGCCGACCACCTGGATGGTCGTGCCGTTGGGCGCGTAGTACCGGGCCACCGTCAGCTTGATGTAGTAGTCCTGGTGCAGCGCCGGCTCGAACAGCGTCTGCACGGACGCCTTGCCGAACGTGCGCAGGCCGACCACGAGGCCGCGCGCATTGTCCTGGATCGCGGAAGCCACGATCTCGGAAGCGGAAGCCGAGGAATCGCTGACCAGCACCACCATCGGCATCCGGTAATCGCTGCTCGAAGCCGTGGCGTCGTGCACCTCCTCGGTGCGCTTGCGGCTCTTGACGCTGACGATGCGGCCCTGCGACAGGAACATGTCGGCAATCTCGATGGCCTTGTTCAGCAAGCCGCCAGAGTTGTTGCGCAAATCCAGGATCAAGCCCGTCAACTGGCCGCCGGGCGCCTCCTTGCGCAGCTTCTCGATCATGTCGCGCAGGTCGCGCGTCGAGTGCGGAATGAACCCGTTCATCTTGATGTGCGCCACGCCCGGGTACTCCGGCAGCAGCTTGCCATCGACGTTCTTGATGTCGATCGCCTCGCGCACGATGCTGTATTCCTTGGGCTCCGGCTCGGCTTCGCGGCTGATCGTCAGCACGACCTTGGTCTGCTTCGGGCCGCGGATCAGCTTGACGACCTTGCCGAGCATCCAGCCGGTCACATCGACGCCGTCGACTTTGTGAATGATGTCGCCAGCCTTCACGCCAGAGCGCCACGCCGGCCGACCTTCCATCGGGTTCTCGACGATCGTCAGGTCGTCGCGCTGCGTCAGCACCGCACCGATGCCCTCGAACGAATTGTCCTGCGTCTGCCGCGTCGA
>CAIXAA010000990.1 GCA_903917305.1 uncultured Myxococcales bacterium
CGCACGTGTCGTCCGTGCACGCGTTGCCATCGTCGCAATCCAGACCGGTCACGACCTTGCCGGCGCACTTGCCCGCCACGCACGTGTCGCCCAGCGTGCACTTGTTCCCGTCGTCGCACGGCGCGGTCACGGCGGCGAACTTGCAGCCGCTCTCCGGCACGCAACTGTCTTGCGTGCAAGGGTTCTTGTCGTCGCACGGCCCGACTTCGCCGATGCATTGGTCGGCAATGCACACATCGAAGAACGTGCAGGCGTTGGCGTCGTCGCAGGGCGCGCCGGGTGTCGTCGTCCAGTTCGACGGGTTCTTGACGGGATCGCACACGAGGCAGCCATTGCCGTCCGCCTTGCCGCCGGCGGGCACGCAGGTGCCGCCAATCTTGCACACGGAGGTGAGCGGGACGCCGATGCAGGTGCCGCCCACGCACACGTCCTGCGTGCAAGGGTCGGTGTCGGCGGAACATGGCGCCGTGACGGGCACATGCACGCAGCCCAAGCCGGCCTGGCACTGGTCCTGCGTGCACGGATTGCCGTCATTGCAGTCCTTGGCGCCGCTGCCGAGGCAGGAGCCGGACTTGCACTGCCCGGCCGTCATGCACGGATCCGCCGTGAGGCACGTGATCTCGTTGGCCAGGTTGACGCAGCCGGTCTTGGGGTTGCAACTGTCGTCCGTGCACGGGTTGCTGTCGTCGCAGTCGACCGTGGTGCTCGTGCAGGCGCCGAACAGGTTGCAGGTGTCGCCGGTGGTGCAAGCGTTGCCGTCGTCGCAGGGCGTGGCGGTGACCATGGACCAGTCCGTCTGGCTGATGGCCGGCACGCAGCGCAGGCAGGGCGTTCCGGGCTTGGCGTCGCCAGAGGCGAAACACACGCCGTCGATCAGGCATTGGCCGGCGAGGAGCGCGCCGCCGCACTTGCCCCCCGCGCACGTGCCCGCCAGGCACGCGAGGCCCCCGACCGAGCAGGGCGTGCCGTTCTTGAACGCGAGGTGGTTGCAGCCGCCCGAGGTGCATTGGTCGGCGGTGCACGACTCCTGATCATCGCACGCGGGTCCGCCGGCCACGCAGGAGCCGGACTCGCAGTCGCCGGGCGCCGGGCACAGGCCGTCCGTGACGCACGTGGTCTCGTCCGGCAGCACGGAGGGCACGCACAGGCCGTCGCTGCAGGTGGCGAAGGCACAAGCGGGCAGGGCGCCCAACTTGCCGTAGCAGTCCTCGTCGCTCTTGCACGTCGGCAGCACGTCGGCCGAATCCGCGGCATCCGCCGCATCGCCAGCGTCCGTGCCCGGCGCGTCCTCGGCATCGGCGCCGTCGGCCACGTCCGGACCAACATCGGTCTCCGCAGCGGCATCGATCCCCGCATCGCTGGTGTCCGAGGCGGCGTCCTGCGCGCCTTCGAGATCCGGGGCTGCGTCGCCGCCATCGCTGAGCAACGCCACGTCCTGATCCGGCGCGACGCACAGCCCGGCAAGGCAGCGTCCCGTGGCGCAGTCGCTGTCGAGCTTGCACACCGTCTGCGGCGGCGCCGGCGTCTTGATGCAGCCCGAAGCCAGCGCGGCGCATGCCGCCAGCAGCCACGGCACGAATGTGCGGTGGCGCAGTGCAAATGCGCGGCTGGCGAGGGGCAGTTCAGGGGTCAAGAACGTCTCCGCAAGGACCGGGGAACAGGGCACACAGAATCGCACAGTATCGCGAAGCCGCAGGTCCGGCACAACCAGCCGGGGACCGGGATCGGTAGATTGCGGCACAGTCGTGAGCCCATGCACAGAACGGTCTTGCGTACCGAGCGCCCAAACGCGGAGAATGACACCCTGCCCGCTCCGGGGCTGGCGAATCGGGCGACCCTGCAGGCCTGCGGGGATGTCGCGCGACGGCGGCAGTCGCGGCGTTGTGTGTGTAGTTTCATGGCGTTCCAATCGAATGGAACCGTCGAGCATCCCGAGGGGGACAGCACGTCCTTCAAGCTGGATGCGATCCCGAGGCGAGGACATGGTCATCATCTTGAAGCCTGGCGCGGACGACAAGGCGGTTGCAGCAGCCTTGCAAGGGCTCGGTCTGTGGACCCAGGTGCTCGGTGGTGCCGGTCAGGCGGGGATGCTTTCGGTGGAGCCGCATTCCGCGCAAGTCGGCGTCGACCAACTGCTTCTGGTCGATGGCGTGGCAGAGGTCCGCCAGCCGCCTTCGCCGCATCCGCGCGTCGATGCCTTGCCGTCGATCTATACGCTGGCCTGCCGCAGCGGCGCGCAAGTGACGCTCGGTGGCCCAGATCCCGTCCTGATTGCAGGCCCTTGCGCGGTCGAATCCAAGGAGCAGATCTTCGATGTGGCCCAGCACGTGGCGGCGGCGGGCGCGCGCATGCTGCGTGGCGGTGCGTTCAAGCCGCGCACGTCGCCCTACAGCTTCGCCGGCGAAGGCGACGCGGCCCTGCAGTGGCTCGCGGATGCGGCGGCGGCCAACGGGCTGGGCGTCGTGACCGAAGCCATGTCGGAGCTGCACATCGCCGACGTTGCCAAGTTTGCGGATCTCATCCAGATTGGCTCGCGCAACATGCAGAACTTCGCGCTGCTCGCGGCGGCGGGTGCGCAGGGCAAGCCGGTGCTGCTCAAGCGCGGCCGCGGCGCGACGGTGCTGGATTGGCTGATGGCGGGCGAGCACCTGATGGCGCATGGCACCCCGTACGTTCTCTTTTGTGAACGCGGCATTGCCGGCATCGATCCTGCGACGCGCAACACGCTGGACCTCTCCGCCGTGGCCTTGCTGCGCCACGTGCATGGGCTGCCCGTCGTGGTCGATCCGTCGCACGGCGTCGGTCGCCGCGATCTCGTCGTGCCGATGGCGCGCGCGGGTGTCGCGGCGGGCGCGATGGCCGTCCTGGTCGAAGTGCACCCGGATCCGGCCAAGGCGCGCAGCGATGGCGCCCAGGCGCTGTCCTACGACCAGCTTGCGGAGCTGGCCAGCGGCATGGGCATCGCCCCCCCGGTCGCCATCCGCGGCGCGGCACCCGCCTATGGCAGCCGTTTTCCGGAGTTCTACAAGCGCACTGTCGCGGAGCGCCGCCGCACCCTGGGCATCCAGGCCGGCTTGTCCGCGACGGCCCGCGACTACTTGCGCCGCGGCGGGCTCGACATCGATCTGGCCGACAAGATGTCGGAGAACGTCATCTCGACGTTTGCCCTGCCGCTGTCGGTCGCCCTCAACTTCCGCGTCAACGGCCGCGATCACGTCGTGCCGATGGTGACCGAGGAACCGTCCATCGTCGCCGCCGCTTCGAACGCGGCGCGCATGGTCCGCGCTTCGGGCGGCTTTCGCGGCGACGCGACCGCCTCGGTGATGACGGCGCAGGTCCAGTTCGATCACGTGCAAGGCATCGACGCCGCCGCGGAGCAACTGCGCCGCCGCCGCCTCGAGATCATCTCCGCCGCCAATGACGCGATCCCGCGCATGGTGGCGCGCGGTGGCGGTTGCCGTGACGTCGACGTGCGCGTGCTGGACCGCGAGATGGGCCTCCTCGTGCTGCACCTCTACGTCGACGTGGGCGATGCGATGGGCGCGAATGTCGTGGATACGATGGCGGAACACGTCGCGCCGATCGTGAAGTCCTGGATTGGCGGCGACGTCGGGCTGCGCATCCTGTCGAACCTGCCGCTGCGGCGCCTGGTGCACGTGGAGTGCGACGTCACCGCGGAGATGGTCGGCGGGCCGGAGCTGGCGGACGCGATTGCCCGCGCCGGCCGCTTCGCGGAGATGGACCCGTTCCGCGCCTCCACGCACAACAAGGGCATCATGAACGGCATCGACGCGGTGGCGTTGGCGCTCGGTCAGGACACGCGCGCCCTCGAAGCCGGTGCGCACGCCTATGCCGGTCTCGGCCGCGACTACCGTCCGCTGTCGACCTGGACGCGCACGGAGACCGGCCTGCACGGCGCGCTGGAGATGCCATTCGCCATCGGCACGGTCGGCGGTTCCACGCAGGCCCATCCGGGCGTCCGCACCGCGATGGAGATCGTGCGCGTCGACAGCTCGCGTCAGCTGGCCGTGGTCATGGCGGCGGCGGGGCTGGCCTCGAACCTTGCCGCGCTGCGTGCCTTGGCCGGCGAAGGTATCCAGCACGGCCACATGCGGCTGCACGCGCGCAAGTCGCAGGCCATCGAGCTGCCGGCGAAGAAAGAATGACGAATCAAGATCTTGTCGGCGGCCCGCTAGCGGGTCGCGAAGTGCCCGGCGGCAGTGGCGCGATGTTCGACGCCATCGCGCGCCGCTACGATTTGCTTAACCGCTTGATGACGTTCGGCATCGACGCGCGCTGGCGCCGCCGTGCGGTCCACCTGCTGGCGATGCAGCCGGGCGCCCGCGTCCTCGATCTCGCGACGGGCACAGGCGATCTGGCCCTGACGGCGGCGCGCGCGATTCCCGGTGCGCACGTCGTCGGCGTGGATCCTTCCGCCG
>CAIXAA010000991.1 GCA_903917305.1 uncultured Myxococcales bacterium
CCTCTTGAAAGGCGCAGGCGAGGGGCCGGACAACAGCCGGGACCGTAGCATCGGCATGGCGGGGGATCAAGGGAAAGCACCGCTGTGGCGCCGCGTATTCCCAGGCAAACCTGCGCCCGGATGGCCGTTCGCGGCAGGTCCCCAGGACCCCGCTCACGGCGGGTTTTGCGCCCTCGGACGATCAGTGCGGCAAGTTGCGTGTGGCCAAGCTCAGCACCCGGCCGTGCGGGCGAACACCTTGCAATGCAAGCAATCGTCGATGCACGGCCGCCCGGCGCAAGGCAGTGTCTTGCCGCGACGTTCCACGATCAGGTTGCGCGCGAAGCGAAGTGGCGGTAGACAACGCGTTTGCATTCTCGGAGGACTTGCGGCCCGGCGGCAACGTTCCCTGGGGAGCCGCCACTCTTGCCCGCCTAGCGGAGGCCCGTCCAGTGCGCTTTACATGCCCCAGTTGCCAGAAGTCGTACCGCCTGCCGCCCGAGCGCCTCGGCACGACCGGCAACGCCCGAATCAGCTGCCCGAACTGCAAAGCCATGGTGCACGTGCGCGCCGGCGAGGGTGACAACCTCGAGTCGCGCATCATCTCCAGCGAGCCGTCGGCGCCCGTCGTCCCGGGCGTGCGCCCCATCTCCACCCAGATGCCGCCGGTGCCCGCCGAGGGCCACTGGTACGTCGTCATCCAGCGCGAGAAGCACGGGCCGAACAGCCTGGCGCAACTCGGTGATTTGCTGGCCTCCGGTCGCATCAACGCGCAGTCGCTGGTGTGGCAGAAGGGCATGGCCGGCTGGATGCGCCTGGCCGAAGTGCCGGAGCTGCGCCCGCTGCTGACCCCGCGCCCGGCGCCCAAGCGCCCGTCCTCGACGGCGATGCCGCCGGTGGGCATGCCGGACATCAGCGACTCGCTCGAGCCGGTGCCCGCGCAGGACGCCCAGAGCTTCTTTGGCAAGCCCGCAGGTGCGCCGCAAAAGGGCCCGCCCGCGGATGCGCATGCCTTGCATGCCGACGCCCACGGTCACGCCTTCTTTGGCCAGCACGACCTGGGCGACGTCGAACTGCAGATGCCGGATCCGGCGCGCCACAAGCCGACCAAGGAAGAATACCAGAGTCTTTTGCAAGAGTTCAGCGTCATGTTCCGCCTGGACAAGCG
This sequence comes from uncultured Myxococcales bacterium, assembly GCA_903917305.1. GTDB lineage: Bacteria > Myxococcota_A > UBA9042 > UBA9042 > UBA9042 > CAIXAA01. The sequence continues at coordinate 1,148 of CAIXAA010000991.1, forward strand.
CACCAAGCGCCAGAAGGTGGCCATCGCCGTGGTGCTGGCGACGCTGGTGCTGGGCGTCATCGCCTTTGGCGTGCTGCTCAAGGTCGACGGCGATCGCAAGCGCGACTTGATCCGCGATTCCAAGACGATCCTGGCGGTGTTCAGCCTGCCGTACCAGACCAGCGTCACGGTGCAGGTGGGCGGCGATGACGATCCGAACGCGCCGACGGCGCCGGGCGCGGTGGCCATCAAGCGGCCGATCGTGCAGCGCGAGGCGTCGGTGCTGAGCCAGAAGCTGCACAGCCTGGCCAAGGCGACCAACAAGAAGAAGGTCGCTGCGCCCAATCCCGGCGGCACCGGCAAGATCGGCCTGCCGACCGGCGATGCGGCGACGCAGAAGGCCAACCTCGCGGAGGAGGAGCGCCTGCAGCGCGAGGCGATGGCGCGCAAGCTGACCGGCCCCGGCGGCAAGCAGGAGATGGTCCTGGGGCGCGGCCCCGTCGGCTCCGAAGCCGTGAGCAAGACGCAACTGGCCGGCATGTGCAGCGGTCACCTCGCCGACCTGCGCGCCTGCGGGCAGAGCCAGGCCGGCGGATCGAGCTTCAAGGCGCGCGTGACCATCAACGTCATGGGCCGCGTCGAGACCGTCCACGCCGACGTCGATGGCAAGGCCAACGCCGACCTGTCGCGCTGCTGCGAGTCGCGTCTGAAGAGCGTCAACTTCGGGCCGCAACCGGCCGACGTCGTTCACACCTGCAATGTCGACTAGCGCACCCGTCTAGCCGTGCGCGGGCGACCGAGGTATCTCCATGAGCGTCCACGCCTTTGACGGACGGCGCGCCCTGGCCGTGCGCATCGCGTTGGCGGTCTGCGCCTTGGCCACGAGCGCCATCTGCCGCCCGGCCGCCGCGCAAGAGAGCAAGATCACGATGTCCATCCTCGGCTTCAACGCCGATGCCAGCACCATGCTGGTCAAGCTGGACGACGTGAACACCGGCCTGGGCCTGCGCGTCTACGACGTCGACACGGGCAAGCCGGCGAAGAAGTCGCAGCTGATCCCGTACATCCGCGCCGACGAGATCAAGACCGTCAAGGATGTGCGCAAGAAGAACAAGATCACCGATCCGGGCCTCGAAGACACGATGTACCCGCTGGATCCGGCGGACGAGACCAAGACGCTGTCGTTCTTCGGCGTGATGGCGGCCAAGGATCGCTTCGTGCTGGCGGTGACGGACAAGAAAAAGCTGGGCAAGATCAAGGATGTCGACATTCGCAAAGACGAGGAGACGGGCACGCTGGCCAAGGCCGCGCAGAAGACCATCTTCTGGACGACCGACCGCAAGACGATGGTCGTCATCGTGACGCAGAAGCTCGACACCGGGGCGTATTCGGTCGAGGGCGACGAGTTCCACGCCGTGCGCTTCAAGCCCGACGAGATCCAGTGGGTGGAAGGCGACCCGCCGCCCGAAGAGAAGAAGGAAGAGAAGAAAGAGGAGCCCAAGAAGGAAAAGCACTGGTGGTGGCCGTTCGGATGACGGAGGAAGCGTCACCCGCGCAGAAGCGAAACCGCAGCAAGGACTGGGCCTTGCTTCGCGCCTGCTGGCCGTACGCGCGCCAGGACCGCGGCTGGCTCCTGCTCGGCGTCGCCGCCGTGCCGCTGATGAGCCTCTCCGGCCTCGCGCAGCCCTGGCTGGTCAAGGTCGCCATCGACGGGCCGATTTCGACCGCGATGCGCAACCCGGGCACGGCGATGAGCAGCCAGCTGACGCTGGTCGCCGGCCTGTTCCTCGTCGCCGTCCTCGGCGAATTCGGCTTTCGTGGCCTGCAGTTGTTCGCCCTGCAGCGCGCCGGCTACGCCATGCTCGCCCGCCTGCGCCGCGCCGTGTTCGCGCACGTCCTGCGCCAAGGCGCGGCCTTCTTCGACCAACGCGCCACCGGCAACCTGCTCAGCCGCACGACCACGGACGTCGAAGCGCTCGGCGAGGTGCTCACCTTCGGCATCGTCGGCATCGTCGGCGATGTGTTCGACATCACCTCGATCCTCGCCGCGATGATCTGGCTCGACGTGCGCCTGACGGCCATGAGCCTGCTGTGCGCGCCGCTCATCGTCCTGGTCGTCAACGTCTTCCGCCGCGGATTGCGCCGTCAATCCACGGAGATCCGCCGCTCCATGTCGCAGGCCAGCGGCTACTTCCAGGAGGCCCTGGCCGGCGCGCGCATCGTCCAGCTGCACGGCCGCGAGAAGGCGACGCTGGAGGAATACCAGCGCCTGAACTATCGGTACTTGAAGGCCTATCGCATCTCGAACTGGTACGACGCCTCGCTCTACGCGGTCATGGACGGCGTGTCCTCGCTGTGCATCGCCCTGCTCGTCTGGTACGGCGGCGGTCGCAGCGTGTCGGGCGCGGTGAGCCTCGGCCTGCTGGTGGCGTTCATCCAGTACATTCAACGCATTTTCATTCCGGTGCGCGAGCTCAGCGCCAAGGTGGCGACCATCGAGCGCGCGCTGGCGGCGCTGGAGCGCATCTTCGGCCTTCTGGCGGTCGACACCTCCCTGCCGGACGGCGAGCACGCACCGCAGACGGTGCAAGGCCGCATTTCCGTGAACAATCTCCACTTCGGCTACGACGCCCGCAGCGAAGTCCTGCGCGGCGTGTCGCTGCAGGTGCAGCCGGGCGAGCTGGTGGCGCTGGTCGGGCCGACCGGTTCGGGCAAGTCGACGCTGGCCAAGCTGCTGACGCGCCTGTACGCGGCCCCCGCGGATGCGATCCGCCTGGACGACGTGCCGCTGGAACGCTGGAAGATCGAACAGTTGCGGCGGGCGGTGGGCGTCGTGCAGCAGGACGTGGTGCTGTTCTCGGGGACGCTGCTGGACAACGTGGCGCTCGGCCGCGACGGCATCACGCGCGAGGCAGTGCAAAAAGCCTTGGAAGACGCGCAGCTGGGTCCGGTGGCGGCGCGGCTCGGCGGGCTCGACGCGCGGCTGTCCGAATCGGGCGGCAACCTGAGCGCCGGCGAGCGGCAACTGCTGTCGATTGCGCGGATTCTCGCGCTGGATCCGCCGCTGGTGGTGCTGGACGAGGCGACGGCGCACATCGACAGCGAGACCGAACACGCCGTGCAGCAGGCCCTGGAGCGCGTCTTTGCCGGGCGCACGGCGGTGGTGGTGGCGCACCGGCTCTCGACGATTCGCCGTGCGGACCGCATCGTCGTGCTCGACCGCGGCCAGATTGCCGAGCAGGGTAGCCATGATGCGCTGATGACGGCGGGCGGTCTCTATGCCCACCTCGTCGAGACGGCGCTGCGCCAGGCCGAGGCCGCCAGCGTGCTGCCGGCAGCCTAGCCCTTGCGTCTGCTGCCGCGCTCTGGCACTACCCGCGCGACAACCCGTGGAGACTGCGATGGCCGGCCCGATGCTCGAAGCAAAAACGCTCAAAGGTTTCCGTGATTTCCTGCCGGATTCGATGGTGCCGCGCCAGGCGATGATCCGCAAGATCGAAGCGGTGTTCGAGCGCCACGGCTTCCAGCCGCTGATGACGCCGGCGCTGGAGTACCTGGAAACCTTGATGGGCAAGTACGGCGAGGAGGGCGACAAGCTCTTGTATCGCTTCGAGGATCACGGCGGCCGCCAGGTGGCGCTGCGCTACGACCTGACCGTGCCCCTGGCGCGCGTCGTGGCCCAGCACCGCGCGGAGCTGCAGCTACCCTTTCGCCGCTACCACATCGCGCCGGTGTGGCGCGCGGACAAGCCGCAGCGCGGGCGCTTTCGCGAGTTCATGCAGTGCGACGCGGACATTGCCGGCGCCAACACGGCCATCGCCGATGCCGAAGTGCTGATGACCGGCTTGGGCGTCCTCGAAGCGCTGGGCGTCGATGGCGCCGTCCTGCACCTGAACCACCGCGACGTGCTGTTCGCGGTCGTGCAGGCAGCGGGCGTGGTGGAGCCGCAGCGGCAGATTGCCTGCATCCGCGCCATCGACAAGCTGGACAAGCTGCCGCCGGAGCGCATCGCCGACGAGATGGCGACCGAAGCCGGCCTGGCGCGCGAGGCGGCGCTGGAACTGATTGATTTCTTTGTGACGGCGCGCGGCATCCACGCCGCCGAGGGCACGGAGAACGAGTCGGACTACCTTAAGCGCATCGTGGAGACGCGGCTGCAGGGCGAGGCGCTGGAGCGCGCGCTGGCCGCCATCGCGCGCACCGAGACGGTGCGCCAGCTCGTCGAGGCGCAATTCCCCGGGAAGATTCACTTTGATGTGTCGATCGCCCGCGGCCTCGACTACTACACCGGCGTCATCTACGAGACGCGCCTGACCGACGCGCGCGTCGCCGGCATCGGCGCGGTGATGTCCGGCGGCCGCTACGACGGCCTCATCGGCATGTTCGGAAAGGAGCAGATTCCGGCAGTTGGCATCAGCCTCGGGCTCGACCGCCTGCTCGCCGCGCTGCAGGAGCTGGGCCTGGTCGCGCGCAGCCACGCGGTGCCGGTCTACGTCACCGTCTTTGGGCCGCAAGATGCCGCGGCGGCGCTGGAAGTCGCGCAGCTGCTGCGCCGTGCCGGCCTGCAGGTCGAGGTCGACGCCGTGGGTGGCAAGCTGGGCAAGCAGCTGGAGCGAGCGTCCAAGCGCGGCGCGCGGCTGGCCATCCTGGTCGGCGCCGACGAGCAGGCGGCGCGGCAGGCCGTGATCAAGGACCTCGCCGATGGCCAGCAGCACCGCGTCGGCCTCGATGCCCTGGCCGCCACGGCGCGGCAGCTGCTCGACACGGCGGATTGACAAATTTTGTCGATCTAGTGCGCAAAGATCGTCACCTTGCGCACTTTGCGACACAGTCCGCAGCGGCCCGATTTCGCGACAAATCGCTTGCATCGCCCGATGTTGTTGCCCACCGCGGCAGTTGGCACGGGAAGTGAAAGACGTGACAGCGGGGGATCATTTCGAGCCCTCCGCTGAAACGGACCACGGCCACGGCCAACGTTCGGACAGGCGGAGGGTTCGGAATTTTTGGGCTAGTTTTTTCGGAATCCGCGCCCGATCCCGAGCCAGCGCCCGCGCCCGCCCGCGAACGGCACCGCCCGATTGACCGCCTTCGCCGTTCCAGGCTAACTGTCCCCATGGACGCGGCGCCCCACGTTTTCCGCTCTCTGCTCTGCCTGACGCTTGCGCCTTGCCTGCTGCACTGCGGCGGCGCGCGCCAGCAGGTGGTCCAGCTCGATCCGATCGAGTTCAAGGTCGACCGCTCCGGCGGCGGCCACCACGTGTATGTCCGCGATTTTGCGACGCTGACCGACGAGGCGATGGCGCGCTACCATGCCGGCGAGTGGGCCGAAGCGGTGCGCCTGTTCGACTTGCTGGTGCGCGAGTATCCGGCGGAGCCCGGCATCGCCGCCGTGCAGCACAACGCCGGCCTGGCCCTGCTGCGCCTCGGGCGGCCGGCCGACGCCGCGCAGCGCTTTGCCGATGTGCAGCGCCGCAGCAAGGGCACGCGAGACGCCCGCGACGCGCTGTTCCTGTACGCCGAAGCCATCGACGCCGCGGGCCAGCCCCAGGCGGCCGCAGACACGCTGCGCGGAGCCCTCGACGATGCGGCCGTGCAGGCGGACATCGGCGGACCTCTCGGCGTGCTGGATCAGCTAGAGGCGGCGGCGCGCATGGGCCTGGCGCTGCGGCGCGCCCTGGATCCGACGCACGCCGACGAGGCGTTCAAGCGGGTCGAGAGGATCTACAACGATCATCGAGATGTGCAGGTAGTCGCCGAGAGCGAGTGGGTGGCGCGCAGCCTCTACGAGCGCGGCGAGATCTACCGCGAGCTGTTTGCCAGCATCCACTTCAAGCTGCCGGTCGAGCGCATGAAGCGCGACCTGGAGGACAAGGCCAACCTGTTCCTCAAGGCGGAAAACGCGTACTTTCATTGCGTTCGTCTGCACCACCGCACGTGGTCGCTGGCGGCCGGCTTCGAGATCGGCCACCTGTACAGCCAGCTCGTCGATGACATCGACCATGCCGAGGCCCCGCCGGAGCTGGACGCACTGACCGTCGAGGTCTACCGCGACGAGCTGTGGAACCACACGGAACGCCTGGCAAAGCGCGGCATCGCCATCCACCGCCAGAACGTCGCCCTTGCCGGGCGCCTTGGCGAGAAGGACAGCGACTGGGCGGCGCGCTCCGAGGAGCAGATCGGCCGGCTGGAGAAGATGATCGAGGTCGCGACGCAACGCCGGGCCCGTTTGAATGATCCCAAGGCCTTGCCGCTGCCGGCCGAGACGACACCCACAGCGAAGTGACCCTCCTGCCTGTCCCCGAGGAACCCATGGCCGACACGATTCGCTTTGTCCGCGCGGACGCCACGCCGCTCTCCGCTGAACGCAAAGGCCGGCGCGACGACCCGCGCATGGCGGCGCGCATGGTCGGCCTGGATGCCGATCCCGCCGCGGCGGACGTGGCGGCGGTCATCCTCGGCGTCGCGGACGATCGCGGCGTGCACCTCAATGGCGGGCGGATGGGAGCGGCGGATGGGCCCGCTCGCTTTCGCGATTACTTTTCCCGGCTTCCTGTGCCGGCGGAGCTGGAGCTGCGCTGCGTTGTCAGCGCCGGCGACCTCATGCCGGCCGAGCACACCGGCGAGACCCACGCGCGCCTGGCCGAGGTCGTGGCCGTGCTGCGCGAGCGGTTTCCCTTCTCGCGCCTGGTGATCGTCGGCGGCGGGCACGATCACGCCTACGGCGAGGTCCTGGGCTTGTCGCGCTCCCTGGCCAAGACGCCGGACGCGCGCGTGGCCGTCTGCAACATCGACGCCCACGCCGACGTCCGGCCGCACCAAGGCGAACCGCACTCCGGCACGCCGTTCCGGCGCATCCTGCTGGAGCCGGCGACGCGCGTGGCAGGCCCGTCGCTGCTGGCCTGGGGCCTGCAAGCCGCGTGCAATGCCTCGCTGCACCTCGACTTTCTCCGCCAGCAGGGCTGCAAGGTCGTCATGTGGCAGGAGATCGAGAGCGACGAACATGGCGCCGGCGCCGCACTGGTGCGCGACCTGCACGAATTGGCGTTGAATCACACGGGGTTGGCATTGTCGGTGGACATGGACGCCTTCGCGCAGTCCGTCGCGCCGGGCGTCAGCGCGCCGTCGCCCCTCGGGGTGCCGCCGGGCGCCGTCGTGCTGGCCGCGGCCTCGCTGGGCCACCAGACCTGCGCAACGCACCTAGGGATTTACGAGCTGAATCCGCGCTTCGATCAGGATGGCGCCACGGCGCGGCTGGCGGCG
>CAIXAA010000992.1 GCA_903917305.1 uncultured Myxococcales bacterium
CGCCGGCTCCGGCCGCAACCAGATGGCATGACCCGTGTGCTGGCCCACCGGCTGATCCGCCGCGGCGTTGTCCGGCGCGACCTGCAGGCGGCCCTCGACGTGCGTCGGCGGCATTTTCTTGAGGCGTTCCAGGTACTCCTGCAGCCTTTCCTCCGGCACCCAGCCTAGGTGCACGAGGATGCGCGGGTACGGCCCCTGCGCCACACGCAGCGGCGCCAGCACGCCAAACCCACGCTTTCCCAGCACATAGCGCGCGGTCAGCAGGTGGACGCTCTCCGGCTCCAGCGTGCCGTCCAGCTGCGCCCGGCGAAAGTTCAGCGTCTCCAGGCGCTTGGGATCCTTGGCATCCTGCGCCAGCGACGTCACGGGCGGCATCACGTCGTGCTTCTGGTGGTAGCGCACGATCGCCGCCGTCGTCTCGCCGTAGCGCCGCACCTGCCAGGTGCCCAGCCAGCCCAGCCCGACCAGCACCGGCAGCGCCAGGAGCGTCAGTTTCCAGTTCGGCGCGAAAACCTTGTTCTTCAGCATCTAGAGCCCCGCCAGCCAGCGCGCCGCGTTCAAGGTCCGCTGCAGCCCCGCTTCGTCCTTGTCCCAGGTGCCGCGCACGTGACCTTCCTGATCCACCACGACAAAACGCAGGCTGTGCGCCGTCTCCACCGGCGTCGGCCGGCCGGTGAGCGGGTTGTGGTCATGACCCGGCATGCCTTTGGGCGGCACGTCGCCGCGCTCCAGCGGGAGCAGGAAGCCGTCGGTGACCAGGTGCTCCATCGCGTCGTACTCGCCGGTCGCGAAGCGCCAGATCCGCGGATCCGCGCCGTATTTCTTGGCGAACGCCGCCAGCACCGGCGGCGTGTCCGTGACCGGATCCACCGAGATCGACACGATCTGCACCGGCGCCGGCCCGTCCTTGGGCAGCAGCGGGCGCAGCCGGTCCTGCAGTTGCGCGGTCGCCTTCGCCAGCGGCGGGCAGGACGACTGGCAGGACGTGAACAGGAAATTGGCAATCCAAACCTTGCCGTGCAGCTGCTCGGTGCCGATGGGCGTGCCATCCTCCGCCGTCATCGTCCAGGTGGGCAGCACGCCGAGATCGATGACATCTGCCGGTGTTTCACGCTTGCAGGCGCACAGGGCGAGCAGCAGCGTGCAGGCGAGCATCCAGCGCATGGCAACCTCAGGTGTGGGGCGCGGCGGACCGCGGTGCAGATGACCATGGAGCGGGCGGCAGCGGTCCAGTCAAGGATTCGAGAAAGGCAATCAGGTCAGCGGCTTCCACCTGGGGGTCGAGCAGGCTCAGGATGAACTCGCGGTGGCCGACCTGCGCCTGACCGGGCAGCGTGCGGTAGAAGTCCACGACATCCTTGAGCGTCGCGAACTGCCCGGAGTGCATGTACGGTGCCGTGCGCGCGACGTTGCGCAGCGTGGGCGTCTTGAAGGCGCCGAGGAAGTCTTCGAAGCGGGGATTCAGGAAGCGCAATTCGTCGCACTGCGTCGCGTCGCTGTACGGCGTGCCGCAGCGGAACGGGTCGCTCTTGGCCTGTTGCGCGCCAAAGCCGCGGCCGACGTCGACGCCGCTCTGGCCCGGCGCCTTGGGCAAGCCGATGTTGTGAAAGCCTTTGTCGGTGAACCACGGGCCGTTGTGGCAGGTGACGCATTGCGCCTTGCCGACAAACGCGCGCAAGCCGCGGCGGGCGGCGGGCGACAGGAAGCCGCCGCCGCGCGCATCGCCGGCCACGACGGCGGCGACGTAGCGATCGAAGGGCGCGGGACCGGGAACCAGCTTGCGTTCATAGGCTTCGAGCGCCTTGCCGGCGCCCGCGAAGACGCGGTTGACGGCATCGCGGTCGGCGTCGCTCATGGCCAGCCACGCCGGGTGCTCGGGTTGCGCGCTGCCGAAAGGCACCGGCCGGGCGTGCGCCGGGAAGCGCGCGGCGTCGCTCAAGGGCGGCAACGGTCCGAAAAGCGCTTCGTACTCCGTGCGGTAGTCCGTGGCGATGCGGCGCGCGACAGCGACGCGATCGGTGCCGTGCTCGACTTCGTTCTCCAGCGGGCCGAGCGCCTGCGACCAGACGCTGTCCTTGCGGCCGTCATGGAAGAGGAACGGCAGCCACGGCGCGCCGAGCAAGGTCGGGGCGTTGCGGGCCGCCGTGCCGACGCCCTTGCTGCGCGGCAGGCCGTCGGTGAAGAACAGCGCGGGGTTGTGGCAGGTGGCGCAGGCGACGGCGCCATTGGCGGACAAGCCTTTGTCGAAGAACAGCTTGTGCCCGAGCGCGGCGGCGCGCGGGTCGTCGGCGAAGCGGTTGCCCGGGCTGGGCGGCAAGGCGGGAATCGGCGTCAGGCTGCGCAGGAGGGCGAGTTCGCTGGCGGACCACGGCGCGTTGGGATCCTCGGCCGGTTTGCCGCACGCGACGAAGCTGCCGCAGAGCAGGGCGAGGAGCAGGCAGCGGGCGGCGAAGCGGGGCATGTGTGCAGACCTGCGGGCGGAACCAGGGCAGGGTCGCCGGGCGCGGCGCGGGCGTCAAGCGCGGCCCGGCAAGTCGCCCTTGACGCGGCACCGCGACCCGTCACACTCGCCGTTTCCTTGCCTGGCCGACGGCCGATCGCTCCACCGAGGTCCCACGTGGTTGCAGAGTCTCACGCACCGTTTCCTGCCGAGGCGCCCGCGCCGACCGTCGATTCGCCGCTGTGGATGGTGTCGCGCGCCCCCAACCTGAACGCGCTGGTGGTCGCCTTGCAGCGGCACCGGCAGGCGATGGATGGCGGTTGGGCGGGCAAGAGCCTGCAGTTCTCGCGCGCCGACGTCATCCAGGCGCGCGCCGAGTTCAGCGACATGATCCGCCGCGGGGAGCGCGATCTGCACCTGCTGGCGAACCTCCTGGCCGAGCATTTCCTGGGCACCGTCCAGCGGCGCAGCGTCGCGATTGGCGAAATCGAGCGCACCCACGAGCGCTTCACCATCGCGGTCGACGTGACCGAAGAAGAGGTCATCGGCACGACCGACATCGACCTCGGCAACCGCGTGCTCGCGCGCCTCGCCATCGCGGATCAGCGCGGCTGGCTGCGCGCGGGGCTCATCAGCAACGTCGTGGAATACGAAGCCGATGCGCCCAACCCGCATGCCGTCTACCGCCTGCTGACGCGCATCAAGGCGGAGGAGGAGATCTGGAACAAGGTCGCCGACGAGATCTTCGAGCTCGACCAGCTGGTGCTCAAGGACAAGCAGCTGCGGCACCTCGGGCGCTACGTGAAGGACGTGTTCGGCGTCAAGATCGTGGTCGGCATGCCCGAAGACGCCGAACGGCTGCACGCGACGCTGCAGTCGCTGCGTTTTGACGACGAGCGGCTGACCGCGCGCCAGGTGCCGGCCGACGAGGAGCACCGCGCGCTGCGCTTCATCGAGGTCAAGAACTACCTGGATCACGAGTCGCGCAAGCGCTCTGGCTGGTCGGCGATGAAGAGCGTGGTGGCGTGGGGCGGGCGCACGTTCGAAGTGCAGGTGCAGCCGCTGTCGAACTTCCTGCACGAGCGCGAGCGGCTGACGCGCGAGAGCCACGCGTCCTTCAAGTCGACCCGCGAGCGCGTGCGCGACGAGATTGCCGCGCGCAACCCGCTGTTCGGCTTCTACCGCGCGCTGCTGCGCTGGCTGTTCGTGGACCCGACGACGGATCCGCCGATGCAGGATGGGGTCGAGGTTGTGCTGACGGATTGAGGGCGAGGTCCGGAGCCGGAGCTGGAGCCGGAACCGGAACCGGAACCCGAGCCGGAGCCGGAGCCGAAACCGGAGCCGGAGCCGGAACTGGAGCCGGAGCCCGAACCGGCTGCAAGCGCCTCACCTCCACGCGGGCCAAGCCTCACTTCTGGCCCGCGGCGATCGCCAGCTTCGCGGCGGTGTCGGCGCTCACGAGCTGGACGTGCGCCGGCAGGAGCTTGGCCATGGGCAGGAAGGCGTTCTCGAGGCTGAGCCCGCCATCGCTCGTCATGTACACCCAGGTGACCGTGCCTTTCGGGTAGCCGCCCAGCTCCGCGGCCATCTTGTCCGGACCCAGGAAGAACGCGTCGTCGTTGTTGTTGACGCCTCGCCACTCGCGCGGGCGGAACACGACGACCTTGCCGCCATCCTTGCCGGCCAGGACCTCATAGAAACGGTCGGTCGGCCACCAATCGAAGGCCGGCAGCATGAAGGGCACGTTCACGGGAAACACGCCGCGGATGGCGCCATCGGCCGTCGCGTATTTCGGCAGGAAGTGGCCCTCGGCGTCCTGCCAGGAGTCGCTCCAGTCCCAATGCACGGTGCCAGTGACGCCGAGGATGCGGGCGTCCTGCTGCGTCGCCGCGACAAACCGGTCCTGGTCGGCATCGGCCAGCGACGTCGGGTAGGCGTACAGGTGCCCGCTGGGCGGCAGGGTGAAATAGTCCTTTCCGGTCTGGTGGCTCTGCTGGTAGTACCACTCGAGCAGGTCGGGCGCGAGGCGCGGGAGGTGCGGCGAGATGGTCCAGGTCAGCGGCGGACAGGCATTGTTCTCCTGCTGGCATTCGACCAGCCGCTGGCGAAACCAGTCGTGCCGCGTGTGCATCATGTACTCGACGTTGTCGCCATCGCCCACCACGAACGCGACGTAGGTCTTGCCCGGGTCGTATTGGATCGGCTCCAGCGCGTTCTGCTTGACCTCGCCAGCCTTGGCGATCGGCGCCCGGCGCGTCGAGAAGAAGGACAGGTTGCCCGTCATGCTGGCAATCGCGCCCATGTTGCGCGAATCCAGGCAGCGCGTCTGCGCCTCGTACAGGTCGCCACCGCCGATGTTCCACGTGCTGTTGTAGCCGTAGACGCCGAGCGGCGTCGGCCAATGACCGGCGTTGACGATGCTGCTGAGCAGGTCCCTCTCGGGGTTGCCTTCCGTGCAGCCGTTGACGAGGTACACGACGAACAGCTTCTGCGAGAACACGAAATCGACCAGGGCGGGCGACATGTCCTTGGTCAGCGTGGGTTGCGCCACAACGGCGGGATGCTCGTCGTACCCCGGGCTGAGCATCGCCAGGCCCGTGGTGTGCTGGACATAGTGCTCAAAGACGTATTTCGTGGCCAGGTACGGCGTGTTCTGGTCCTTGAATTGCTGGGTCGCATCGAACGCCACGTTGGCGCAGGTGACCGTCAGCCCGTCGTCCAGCGGCACCGCATCCAGCGCCGCGGCGACGGTCAGGATGTTCGGCAGCAACGCCTGCTGGTCCTTGTAGTTGTAGCGGACACAGGCCGGAAACGCCGCGACGCACGCCTTGAGGAAATCCGGCGCGCTGACGGTGGCATGCGGCTTGATGTCCAGCTCGTCCAGCCACGTCTTGTCGTGCGCCTCCATGTCGATGTAGACCGACCCGCCCACCTTGCGGTTGTGCAGGCCCGCGCAAGCCTGCACGGCCAACTGGAACGGCGCCGGCGCCTGGGCGTCGACTTGGACCACTGTCAACTGAACGGCGTGATCGGGCGCGTCCTCCTTGTTGCACGCGGGGAGCAGGATCGCGCAAAGCGCAAGCGCCATCAGGACGCGCGGCACCGTTCGGGTCAGGACTCCAGCCACCATTCACCTCCGCAGTTGCCGACCCATCCGCGCCGGGCGACTGCCCCCCGCTGAGGCTGTCGGGCGGGCGCCAGGACGGTGCCGCGGCCAAGTTTGGGCTGCATTCCCGCGCATGTCCAGGCGGTTTTCGCTGTGAGCAGGCGGGGGGCTGGTGGCGCGAAGGGCGGGGATGGGGCCGGAGCGGGAGCCGGAACCCGAACCGGAGCCGGCCCAGTCCGGACTGCGCCTCAGCCCTTCGCGTCGTCCTGCGTGTCTTGCGCCGCAACCACCGGCGCCTCGACAGCCGCCGCGGCCTTCTTCCCAGCCTTCTTGGCCGGCGGGAAGTACGCCGCCACGATCTTGGGCTTGCGCGGGAAGCGCGCCTGCAAGGCGCCGCGCAGGCTGGCCTGGGCATCCAGGCATTTGGAGCGGCCCTTGGCCACTTCCTCGGTCGCCTGCACCAGCGCAAACGCCGCCTTGGTCGTGGCCGTCGACTCGGTCAGGTACGCGGTCGCCGCCGCCAGCAGCGGCGCCGCCGCCTTCTTCAGTTCCGCTGGCGTTTCATTCGCATTGATGGCGGCCACCAGCGACGTGACCAGCACCGGCATGTCGCGCTCGGGCGCGCTGCCAATCTCGGACGGCGACATCAGGAAGATGCGCGTGTACCCGGCATCGACGCGGCTGCCGAAATGGCCCGCGACCTTGAGGCCGAACGGCACGAGGAACGGCACCAGCTTGGCGCGCCGGTAGTTGCGGCGGCCTTCGGCCTTGAGCAGCACGTTCTCGGCCTTGTTGCGCGCGCCGACGTGCACCATGAACTCGGCATGTGGCTTGGTGATCACCGGCAGCAGGTCGTTCACCGCGTCATCGGGTTCGACGCGGGCTTCGATCTTGAGGTTCGTGACGATGATCTCTTGGATGGGCGACTTCTCGCTGAGGGCCATGGGGCGCTCCTGGGCGCCGCACACTCCGGTTGCGGCGCGGATGCTCGCCGGACACCATCGCAGCTGTTTGCCAACCGCTGGCAGCCTGCCGGTGGCCGCCCGGGCGAGAGCGTAGGGCCACGCTTGAGACGCTAGCTTTGCTCCGGAAGCTGTCAAGAAACGACATCATCATCCGCTGGTCTCCTGCTTTCCGCGCCTGCTGGAGCGGCGGCCGAAAGGAAGACCTCTTTTCGCGCGCAGCTCGGTGTGCTGGTGGAAAGGTGGTCCTCTTTTTGCGTGCGGCTCGGAGTGCGGGTGGAAAGGTGGTCTTCTTTTTGCGCGCGGCTCGGAGTGCAGGTGGAAAGGTGGTCCGCTTTTTGGGTGTCTTCTTGCGTGAGGCTCGCAAGGTGGTGCTGTTGCAAGACGCCGCCCGGCGCCGACTTTGCGGGCATCTCGACTGGCCGGCATGGGCGTCCGTTGAGCGTGCTGTCCAGCTGGGTTCGAGGCGTCAGCGGCACGCGCAGGGCAGGATTGGTCCTCGCATTCGCACGCAAAGGCGGCTGGACAGCCTGCCGAGCGGGGCGCAGCATCGGTCCTGGCTCGGCTGTCAGGCCGCCGGACGCCCTGATTCAGAGGGCTCCGGCCTTTCTGACAAACTGCAGACCTACTGGTAGCGAATGGGCAAGCCTAAGCCGATTGCACGCTCAATACTGGCCGCGACCGTCCTGGCGGAAGCTGTGACCCTATATGTCATCATTATCTGGCGCCTAACAAGACCGGCTTGGCCTGAAGTGGGTGTTTGGTACTCTTGCGCTCTTTATGTGCTTCCCGTGGCTGTGCTCATGGGCATCCTTGCAGCCAAACCAGGCCGCACGCTTTTACAACTGAACCTGTTGGCGCTTGCCGGCTACGTTGGGGTCGCGGTCGCTGCAGCCGGCGCCTACGCTGTGTTTGGCATCCCGATTTTCGCCATCATCGTATGGCCGCCCATGTTCGTCGCCACCTGGGCGCTTGAAGCATGGACACGGCGACTAAAGTGAGGCTTCCTCGGTTCACGCTTCGGCTCCAAGTCGTCGTTGAGTCCTGACATCGTCGGTGATCTCGGCGAGCCGCTACCAAGCGGTCAGTCGAAGCCGATGTCCTTCCGAGCCGACGCCGCACTACACGCCAGTTACTCGTAATACGACTGCTTCAGCTTCTGCACCATCCACACGTCCTTGACCTTGGCAAACCCCAGGTGCAACAGAATCCCATTGCGAATCCCGATGTCCTCGGTGAACTTGCCCTTGCCGATGACCGCCGCTTGCAGCGCAGCCGCCTCGATGTCCTCGCCCGCATCGGTCGTGAACTTGCAGTCGCGGTACAGCCGGGTCAGGTCCGGACACCACGTGTTCTTCTTCTGCTTGGCGCACCACGCATCCACGGCCTGACGGAACGGCTGCCACGCCGGCGTGCCGCACTGCACCGGACCCGTGGCCGCCGCTGGCGCAGGTTTTGCCGGCGTGGCCGCGGGAGGCTGGCGCGCATCGGCTGCCGGCGCCGAGCCCGGCCGCGCGTTCGGAGCGGGAGCGCCGCGATCCGTCGGCGGCGTTCCCGGTCGCGCTTCGGCCGAGCTGCCCGGCCGCGGCTCCGGCAGCGGCCGTCCCGGTCGCTGCTGCGCCCACGCCGTCGCGGCGGCGAGGACAAGGCAAGGGATGATCGCGAAAGAGGCTGAAAAGCGCATGGTTGTTTGGCTCCTGGAGTGTGGCCACGGAGCGTAGGTCGCGCGCAGGTGGAGCGTCAAGGCGCGGTGCGGGGAGGCTGGCCGGCTCCGGCTCCGGCTCCGGCTCCGGCTCCGGCTCCGGTTCCGGCCCCCCTGCGGCAACCCTTGCCCCAGGCCCGCGTCGCGCACTACGCTGCCCCGCATGAAAAGCCACACCACCTACCTCACCTTCCGCATCCCCAGCCGCTTCGGCTTCCTCAACATCACGCCGGACGTCGAAGCCGCCGTGCGCGCCAGCGGCGTCCAGGAAGGGCTGTGCCTCGTCAACGCGATGCACATCACCGCGTCGGTGTTCATCAACGACGACGAGCCGGGGCTGCACGAGGATTTTCGCCGCTACCTCGAAGCGCAGGCGCCGTTCGACGCCAGCCCGGCGCGCTACCAGCACAACCGCACGGGAGAGGACAACGGCGATGCGCACTTGAAGCGGCAGCTGTTCGGCCGCGAGGTCGTGGTGGCCGTGACCGCGGGCAAGCTCGACTTCGGGCCGTGGGAGCAGGTGTTCTACGGGGAGTTCGACGGGCGGCGGCCCAAGCGCGTGCTGGTGAAGATCATTGGGGAGTAGCGGCAGGGCTATCGCGAGGAAAATGACCCTGCCGGATCCGCCGAATGAAATTCGACGGCTACGGCGACAAAGCCGTCTCAAGACGGCTGTGAAACCAGTCTGC
>CAIXAA010000993.1 GCA_903917305.1 uncultured Myxococcales bacterium
ACCCGCCTGGGTCACGTTGCCCCTCATCGGCCTATGCTTCGCCGCGCTCTTCACCGCCATCGGCGCCGCCGTCGGCCGCGAGATGGGCGCCGCGTCGCGCCTCAAGGCCTACAGCGTCGACGTCGCGGGCAGCCTCGCCGGCATCGCGCTGTTCACCACCGCGTCGTTCGCCGGCCTGCGCGCCGAGCTGTGGTTTGCCGCCGGCGCGATCGCACTGCTCCTGCTCGGGCCGCGCAACCGCATGTTTCTCATTGCGAATGCCTTGCTGGCGCTGGTCACCATCGGCGTCGTCGCCCACGCCGATGCCGGCAGCGTGTGGTCGCCCTACTACCGCATCGCCGTGCTCGATCGCGGCCCCGCCAAGCCGCGCGTTCCCGGCGACGTCACGGCGGGCACGCCGGAATACCGCTTGCGTGTCAATGACATCACGCACCAGTACATCTCGGACATCCGCCGGCGCGAGCCGTTCTACGAGTTCCCCTACCGCGCCCTGGGTGCGCGCCACACGGGCCCGCATCCCGAAGCGTATCTCGTGGATCCCAATCCGAAAGATGGCCCATCGGATCTCGCCCCGGCGCCGGCCGCGCCCATCGGCCGTGTGCTGATTGTCGGCGCAGGGACCGGAAGCGACATCGCTTTTGCCCTCGCCTACGGCGCGCAGCACGTCGACGCCGTCGAGATCGATCCGGAGCTCGCCGCCATCGGTCGCCAGCGCCATCCGAACCATCCCTATGACGATCCGCGCGTTTCGCTGCACATCGGCGACGCCCGCGCGTTCCTGGAGCGCGTCGCGCAACCCTACGATCTCATCCTCTTTGGCCTGCCGGACTCCCTGACGCTGGCCAGCCCGTACGCCGGCCTGCGCCTCGAGAGCTTCCTGTTCACCACCGGCTGTTTCTCGCGTGTTCGCGCGGCCTTGGAGCCCAAGCACGGCCTCTTCGTCGCCTACAACTACTACCGCGAACCTTGGCTGGTCGGGCGCATCGCCGCCGCCATCGCCGTCGGCTTCGGCCACAAGCCCGTCGTCCTCGTCGGTCCCGACAAGAACCTTTCCGCCGCCTTCTTCGCCGGCCCCGGCCGCGGCAGCGTCCCGCCAGAGCTTGGAAAAGTCTGGGGTTTCCGCAACGAGCAGATGCCCGATGCCTACCTCGCCAAGGCCCGCGTCCCCACGGACGACTGGCCGTTCCCGTACTTGAAGCGCCCGTCCATCCCCGGCCACCTCGCGGGATCCATGGCGGTTCTCGTCCTGTTCTCCCTCGGCGCCGTCGCCCTCGCGCTGCGCCTGACGCGCGCGCCCGGCGTCTCGACCGCCAGCACGATCGCCCTGGTGCGCCGCATCGCGCCTTTCTTCTTCATGGGCGCGGCCTTCCTGCTGCTGGAGACCGCTGGCCTGGTGCGCATGTCCCTGCTGTTCGGCACGACCTGGATCGTCAACGCGCTGGTCTTCTTCGCGGTCCTGACCATGGTCCTGTTCGCCAACCTGCTTGCCTCGCGCTGGCAGCTCGCGGACCGGCGCCTGCCGTTCGTGCTGCTCGGGCTCGCGCTGCTGGCGGCGTGGGCGCTGCCGCCGTCCCTGCTGGTCGGTCTGCAGCCGTGGGCGCGCTATGCCGCCGCGTCGGTCGTGCTGTTCGCGCCGGTGCTGTTCGCCAACCTCCTGTTCAGCAGATTCTTTCGCGACTCCGCCGACGCTGCACCCGCTTTCGGCGCCAACCTCGTCGGCGCCGTGGTCGGCGGCGCGCTCGAGTACGGCTCCTTGCTCCTGGGCTACCGCGCCCTGCTGGTCCTGGCCGCGCTGCTCTACGGCCTCGCCGCGCTGGCCGCCTGGGATGCCGAACGCCGCGGCGCGACGGCTGCTTGACGCACCGCCGATGACGCAGAAATGACGCGCTGCGTCGCTTGTCAGCCGCCCCCTTCCGTGCGATCCTCCGCCCCGCCTTGCTCCGGTCGACTCGGAGGAGCAGCCGCATGGCCGACGCCCGCATCCCGCTGACCTCTCTCTCCGCGACCGCCGGTTGCGCGGCGAAGATTGCGCAAGTCGACCTGATCGCGGCCCTCGGCCACCTGCCGGCCAGCGACGACGAGCGCATCCTGGTCGGCCACGGCACCAGCGACGACGCCGCCGTCATCCGCCTCACCGATGACGTGGCGCTGGTCGAAACTGTCGACATCTTCACGCCCATCGTCGACGACCCGTACGATTACGGCCGCATCGCCGCCGCGAACGCGCTGTCCGACATCTACGCCATGGGCGCCAAGCCGCTCTCCGCGCTCAGTTTTGTCGCATGGCCCATCGAGACGCTCGGCACCGACAGCCTGGGCGAGCTGCTGCGCGGCGCCGCCGCCGTGTGCAAGGAAGCCGGCATCGGCATCGCCGGCGGCCACTCCATCGTCGACAAAGAGCCGAAATTCGGCCTGTTCGTCACGGGCCTCGTGCATCCGGATCGCATCGTGCGCAACGACGGCGCGCGCACCGGCGACGTCCTGGTGCTCACCAAGCCCCTCGGCACCGGCGTGCTGACCACGGCGCTCAAGCGCGGCCTCTGGCGCCCGGAGCAACTGCAGCCCGCCATCGACTGCATGACCACGCTGAACCGCGCCGCGTGCGAGGCGATGGTCTCGGTCGGCGTCAGCGCGTGCACCGACGTCACCGGCTTCGGCTTGCTCGGCCACCTCGGCAATCTGCTGCGAGCATCCAGTGTTGCCGGCGGCAAGGCGTACGGCGCCCGCATCGACCTGCAGAGCGTGCCGTTCCTGCAAGGCGCCGTGGACTTCGCCGCGGAGGGCGTCTGCCCCGGTGGCAGCCGCCGCAACCTCGCCTTCGCCGCGCCAAATACCCGTTTCAGCTCCGACATCGCGCCGCACGTGCAGCTGCTGCTCGCCGATGCCCAGACGTCGGGAGGCCTGCTCATCGCCGTCAAGCCGGACCGCATGGACGCCCTGTTGAGCGCCCTGGCGCAGGCCGATGTCGCCGTTCGCGCCGTGATCGGCGAAGTGACCCGCTTCGATACACCTGGAGAAATTGCCGTGGTCTAGCGCAGTTGATTGCTTGCGCGCCACTGTCGTCCGTTCATCCCCAGCCATCGCTTCGTGCGATGCCCGTCCCGGAGGTCCCCATGGCCACTGCCAAGAAAGCCGCTGCCAAACCCGCCACCGAAGCCGCCGCCGCCAGCGAGGCTGCCACGCCCGTCGCCGCCGCTCCCGCCCGCGACCGTGTTGCCATTGTCGCTGGCCTGCGCACGCCGTTCTCGCGTTCCTGGTCGGATCTCAACGACGTGGACCCGGTCGAGCTCTCGACGCAGGTCGCCCGCGAGCTGCTGTGCCGCACCGAGATCGACCCCAAGCAGATCAACGAGGTCATCTGGGGCACCGTCATCTCCGTCGTGCGCAGCCCGAACGTCGCGCGCGAAGTCGCCATGAATCTGGGCATGTACCACGCGGACGGCTTCTCCGTGTCGCGCGCCTGCGCCTCGGGCTTCCAGGCGATCGCCAGCGGTTGCGAGATGATCTGGGCCGGCAACGCGGACGTCGTGCTCGCGGGCGGCGTCGACGTGACCAGCCACGCGCCGGTCGTGCACAAGAAGAAGGTCATCGACGGGCTGCAGAAGGTGCAGAAGCTCAAGGGTATCGCGATGCTCAAGGAGCTGTCCAAGCTCAACCCGATGGACCTGTTCCCGGTGCCGCCGGCGCTGACCGAGCGCTACACGGGCCTGACGATGGGCGAGCACGCCGAAGAGATGGCGCAGAACTTCGGCATCCGCCGCGAGGACCAGGACGCGCTGGCGATGGAGAGCCACCAGAAGGCGGCGGCGGCGACCAAAGCCGGCCTGCTGGCGGACGAAATCATGACCGTGCAGACGCCGCGCGGCCCCGTGAGCGCGGACAACCTCATCCGCGGCGACATGGACGCGGGCAAGCTGGCGAAGTTGAAGCCCGTGTTCGATCGCAAGAACGGCACGATTACGGCGGCGACGTCGAGCGCGCTGACCGATGGCGCCGCCTGCTGCCTCTTGATGCGCGAGTCCAAGGCCAAGGAGCTGGGCTTGAAGCCCATGGGCTTTGTCCGCTCCTGGGCGTTCGCCGGCCAGGACCCGCGCGAGAACATGCTGCTCGGCAACGTGTATTCCTCGCCGGTGGCCCTGGACCGCGCCGGCCTGACGATGGCCGACATGGACGTCATCGAGATCCACGAGGCGTTTGCGGCGCAGGTGCTCTCCGCGCTCAAGATGTTCAAGGACAAGGCGTTCTTCCAGAACAAGCTGGGCCGCGCGGAGCCGATTGGCGAGATCGACCGCAAGAAGCTCAACCAGCGCGGCGGCTCGATGGCGTACGGCCACCCGTTCGCGGCGACGGGCATCCGCCTGGCGATCAGCTCCTTGCGCCAGCTTGCCTATACGAACAAGCAATACGCCCTTGCGACGGCCTGCGCGGCTGGCGGCATGGGCGGCGCGATGGTCCTCGAGCGCAACTAGGCACCGGAACCGGAACCGGAGCCGGAGCCGGAACCGGAGCCGGAGCCGGAACCGGAACCGGAACCGGAACCGGATCTCAACGTCCAAGCTATCAACAAACGACAGCCTCTTGAGGTGATCCCATGACGGCCCAAGTCCAATCCCCGCTCAAGCTGCAACCCGCTCCCGCTGCTGCCCTGCGCCTCGATGCGCCCGACGGTGACGGCGTCGCGATGCTCTGGATCGACGTCCCCGGCAAGAAGGTCAACACGCTCAGCGTCGCGCTGCTGCCGGAATTCGAGAACGTGTTCGCCAAGGTGCTCGCCAACAAGGCCATCAAGGCCATCGTGCTGGCCAGCGCCAAGGACACCGGCTTCATCGCCGGCGCGGACATCGACGACCTCGGCAAGGTCCGCAACGCCGCGGACGGCGCGCGCATCTCCAAGCAGGGCCAGGACGCGATGACGCGCCTGGAACAACTGGGGATTCCGACCGTTGCCGCGATCTCGGGCGACTGCCTCGGCGGCGGCCTGGAGCTGGCGCTGGCCTGCACGGCGCGCGTCGCGAGCCTGCACAAGAAGACCAAGCTGGCGCTGCCGGAGGTGATGCTCGGCCTGCTGCCCGGCGGCGGCGGCACGATGCGCCTGCCCAAGCTGATTGGCCTGGCGAACGCGCTGGACATGATGCTGACGGGCAAGAACATCCGCGCCTCCAAGGCCTTGAAGATGGGCCTCGTGACCGTCGCCGTGCCGCAGAACCAGCTGATGGACGCCGCCAAGAAGCTGGCGCGCGATCTGGCGCATGGCAAGGGCCCCAAGAAGCCCAAGCCGGGGATGAAGGAAGAGGCGATGGAGCTGCTGCTGGAGCGCAACGTGCTCGGCCGCCGCATCGTGCTGCACGAGGCGCGCAAGAAGGTGATGGCGCAGTCGCACGGCCTGTACCCGGCGCCGCTCAAGATCCTGGAAGTGCTGGCCAAGGGCACGTACGAGGCCGAGGCGACGGCGTTCGGCGAGCTGCTGATGACGCCGGAGTCGGCGGGTCTGCGGCACCTGTTCCACAGCATCACGGCGCTCAAGAAGGACAACGGGCCGGGCACCGAGGGCGTGAAGGCGCCGGAGATCAAGCAGGTCGGCATCCTGGGCGCGGGCCTGATGGGCGCGGGCTGCGCGACGGTGCTGGCGGATCAGGGCTTCACGGTGCGGCTCAAGGACCGCGACCACGCGGCGATCGGCAAGGGCCTGGACTACGCCAAGAAGGTGTTCGGCAAGGCGAAAAAGAAGAAGGTGTATCCGGAGGCGGGCTACAACGAGCGCATCTCGCGCATCTCCGGCGGCACCGACTACGCCGGCTTCGGCCACGCGGACATGGTGATCGAGGCGGTGTTCGAGGACATCAACTTGAAGCAGCAGATGGTCGCGGACATCGAGAAGGTCACGCAGGTCGGCGGCATCTTCGCCTCCAACACCTCGAGCCTGCCCATCAGCGAAATCGCCAAGAAGGCCAAGCATCCGGAGCGGGTCATCGGCATGCACTTCTTCTCGCCGGTCGAGAAGATGCCGCTGGTCGAGATCATCGTGACGCCCAAGACGGCGCCGGAAGTGACGGCGGCGACGGTCGCGGTGGCGCGCAAGATGGGCAAGCACGTGATTGTCGTCAATGACTGCGCGGGCTTCTACACGACGCGCGCGCTCGTGCCGTACATGACCGAGGCGATCTTCCTGGCGACCGAAGGCTACGACCTGATGGACATCGACACGGCGGCCATGCAGATGGGCTTCCCGGTCGGGCCGATCACGCTGATGGATGAGGTCGGCATCGACGTTGGCGTCAAGGTCATGAAGGTCATGAAGGAATACTACGGCGACCGGATGCAGTTCCCGCCGGACGTGTCGAGCGCGCTCATCGCCGAAGGGCGCCTGGGCAAGAAGAACAACAAGGGCTTCTACAAGTACGAGAACGGCAAGTCCGTGATGGTCAAGGGCAAGAAGGTCATCGACGAGACCGTGTACCAGCACATGCCGCAGGGCGCCAAGACCAAGGAGCCGGACTTCGCGGCGATGGGCGAGCGCATGGTGCTCGGCCTGGCCAACGAAGCGGCGCTGTGCCTGCAGGACGGCACGCTGCGCGACGGCTACGCGGGCGACCTGGGCGCGGTGTTCGGCATCGGCTTTCCGCCGTTCGAGGGCGGACCGTTCCGCTACATGGACCGGCTGGGCGCCAAGAAGGTCGTCGAGCGCTTGAAGGCGCTGGAGCAGGCCAACGGCAAGCGGTTTGCGCCTTGCCAGTTGCTGCTGGATATGGCCAAGAAGGGCACGAAGTTCTATCCGGGGGAGTAGCTCGGGGTCGGGTTCCGGTTCGGGTTCGGGTTCCGGCTCCGGTTCCGGCTC
>CAIXAA010000994.1 GCA_903917305.1 uncultured Myxococcales bacterium
CAGGCGTCGGCGAACTCGGGCGGCGCCTCCTTGTGGCACTTGCGGCAGGTCTGCACGATGCGCTCGCGCGCCTGCGCCGTGCCGTGCCCCGCCGGCCGCGCGATGTCGTGGATGCCGTGGCAGTCGATGCAGTCGGCAATCGGCCGGTCGGGCGTGCCAGCGCCCAGCGCGTAGAGGCGGTTGGACGCGCCGTGGAAGTCCGCGAGGTACGTGGTCAGCACGTCGGTGCTGAGGTGGTACTTCGCCATCTTGGCGGCATCGCCGTGGCAACGCGCGCACAAGGTGAACGACGCGGTCCGGAAACCGGCGTGCTTGGGGCCGACGACGGCATGCGCGCCGTGGCAGTCCGTGCAGCCGGGCACGTCCGGGTTGTTGCTGGCAATCGCCTTGCCATGCGCGGAGTTCTGGAACTTCGCGTACAGCTTCTGATGGCACCCGCCGCACGACCGGTTCAGCAGCGCACGCGGCGGCTTCTGCACGACGTCATGCGCGCCGTGGCAGTCCACGCAGGTTGGCGGCGCCGTGCCCGCCTTCTGCGCCACCGCGAAGTGGATGCCATCCAACATGCGGGCATAGGCCGCCTGGTGGCAGTGCTTGCACACTTCCGCCCGCTGCACGGCGTACTCGCGCGGCGTCTTGGCCGTCAGCGCCGGGTGCGGGTGGTCCGTGATGGCGGCGTGGCAGTCGCCACAGCCCAGGCGCGTGCCGTGGGCCGAGGTCTTCCACGCCTTTTCATCAATGAACACAGACTTCTTGGTGCCATCCGGGAACGTCAGCATGTCCCCTTCGCTGCCGTGGCAGTCCAGGCAGCCGCTCGATGCGGCCGCGTCCGGCTGGTGCGCCGGGGGGACGGTCTTCAAGCGCGGCGCGGCGTCTTGGGCCAGCGCGGCGGCCGCAAAGCTCCAGGCCAGGGCGAGGCCAGCGAGGAGCAGCCAGCGGAAGGGCGCGAAACAACGCGTGTCCATGGTCGGTCTCCTTTGCTGTGCGGGGTTCACGACTTCGGCCCGCGGCGGGCGGCCACTTCGCGCTCCAGATCGATGAGCTGCTGCGCCTCCGTCGGCACCGCGGCGCCTTCGGCCTGCGCTTCGTCCTGCGGCGGCCGCAGGTAGGCGGCCGTCGGCTGCCACTGCACGACCGCGAGGTGCGCGCGCTTGTCCGCCAGGTTCGCCAGGGCCGACCACGCCGGCTTGGTCGCCGCCGCCACCACCAGGCCCAGCACCAGCGCCGGGAACGCGATGACGAACAGGCCGCCAGCGACGGGCGCCAAGGCCAGCATCAGCAGGGTCGGGACGCGCATGTACTCGGCGCCGGCGCGGCCATCGAGCTCCTCACCATCGGCACCGACATAGCGGACGTCGAACGCGCGCAGGGAAGCGTACACACCGTAAGCAACCGACTGGCCAGTACGAAAAGTCTTCATGGCATCCTCCGGCAGCGTCGTCCTGCGACCCGTGTTTCGCGTCGCCCGGGCTTCTTGCTGCTGGTCTCAGGGTAGGAGCGCGCGGGGCCCCTGCGTATCGGGCACACTGCCGAGCCGCCTCGGTCCTTGTACCTAGATCGGGCGGCACGGGACCTGAGCTGTCGCCATTGCGAGCGCAAGCCGCGAGGTCTAGGCTGCCGGCTGCGAAGACCACGCCGATTTGGGAAGCGCGCCATGGTGCTCGACCTGCTCGTCGTCAACGTCCTGCACGGCCTCATCGCCGTCCTGTGGGTCGTGGGCATTGCCCACGTGGCGGCGCCGCTGTCGCCGTCGACGCTGGCGCGGCTCTGGCAAGTCAGCCTCGCGCTTCCGGTTCTCATGCTGGCGCTGCGCCTGCTCGGCCTCACGCCGCCGGAGCACCTGCAGCTCTTTCGCGCCCATCACCTCGCGCAGGCGCTGCGCGACCTCAATCCCGCCGGGCAGACCATCCTGGTGCTGTTGCCGGCCGGCAGCGCTTCCTTGTTTGTGATCCAGGAGTTGTGGCCGTTGTGGCGCCGTCGCCGTGGCCCGCTGCACGCGGCCGAGCTGGTCGACCCGCGCCTGGACGCCGCCCTCGCGCGCCTGCAGCCGCGCCTGACCGCTGCCGGCATGCCGCCCTCGCCGCTGGCGGTGCACGCGCTGGACACGGCGGCGCCGGTGGCGGCGATCCAAGGGCTGCTGGCGCCGCGGCTGGTCCTGTCGCGCGGCCTGCTGGATCGCCTGGACGCGGAGGAGCTGGACGCGACCGTGGCGCACGAGCTGGCGCACCTGGCTTCCGGCGGCAACCGGACGCTTTTGCTGGTCTGGGTGCTGCGCGCCGTGCAGGCGACGAGCCCCACGGCGCTGCTGGCCTTTCGCCTGCTGTGCGAACAGCGCGAGCTCGCCTGCGATGCCTGGGCGACGCGCGTGACCGGCGATGCGGCGGCGCTGGCGTCGGCGCTGCTCAAGGTGCAACGGCAACCGGCGCCGGATCCGGGCGGCCGTGTGGCGCGCGCCCGCGAAGTCGTGTTGCAGCGTGCGGATCTGGCGGCGACGCGCGCGCGGGTGCGCACGCTGCTCGATGCGCCGATCCGTCAGCCGGCGGCGGACGCGTGGGTGTGGCTGGGCACGCTGGCGTTGGGAGGGCTGCTATGGACCGTGGTTTGACGCCCGCCCGCTGGCGCCGCGCCGCCGCCGCGCTGCTGTGGACCGTCGCGCTTGGCGCCGTGCTCCTCGGCATCGATCGCCTCGCCTTTGGCCCGCCCGCCGCGCGCGACTGGGTCCAGCTGG
The DNA here is from genome assembly GCA_903917305.1 of uncultured Myxococcales bacterium. Classification (GTDB taxonomy): domain Bacteria; phylum Myxococcota_A; class UBA9042; order UBA9042; family UBA9042; genus CAIXAA01. The sequence continues at coordinate 2,729 of CAIXAA010000994.1, forward strand.
CGCGCATCGAGGACCTGCCCGCCGGCAACCGCCCGCCGTTCCCCGCGTTCTTGCCCGACACCTGGCGCTGGCCGCCGCACCGCGTCTGGAGCCGCGCGCTGCCGGAACCCGAGTGGTGGCTCGACATCCCGCCCGCGCCCGGCCGCACGTCCTCGCTCTGGCTCGGCTCCAGCCTCGCGCCCGCGCCGCCGCCCGCCACCGGCGCCGCCGCCATCTGCCTGGGCCCCACGCGCCGCTGCCCGCCCGGCTGGTCCGTGCTGACCAACGCCCGCGGCGTCGTCCTCGTCACCGACGCGCCCACGGCGCAGGCCAGCCGCATTCTCGAAGGCTTGAGCTGGGTTGCCGACTGAGGCTCACTATGCGCAATGGAGGGGCGCGCCGCCCATTTCGGAGTTCGCTGGACTCCGAAATCCCCTCGCGGGTCCGCAGCCGCGGCCCCGTAGCTTCCATGCACTTGACGCGCATGGAAGCTACGCCATGGGAAGCAGCCCGACCTTGATCGAGAACTGCACCAGCCGCGCGTGGTTGTGGATGTCCAGCTTGTCCATCAGGTTCACCCGGTGCGTCATCACGGTCTTCAAGGCCACGTCCAGCGCCGACGCGATCTCCTTGTTGCTCATGCCTTCCGCAATCAGCTTGAGCACTTGCCGCTCGCGCTGCGTCAGGCGCGCGTAGGCCTCCTCGGCGGACGTCGCCGTGTCATCGCCGGAATGCTCAGGATGCGCCATCAGTTGGCCGGCCAGGGTCGGCTCCATGTACGTCCCGCCCTCCGCCACGGCGCGCAGCGCGCACAGCAGCTCGTCGCCGCGCGCCGACTTGAGCAGGTAGCCATTGGCCCCGGCCTCCAGCAGCCGGCGCATGTAGATCGCCTCGGCGTGCTGCGTGAGGATCAGGATGCGCAAGCGCGGCTCCAGCCTGCGCAACTCGATGGTCGCCTCCAGCCCGCCCATGCCCGGCATCGACAGGTCGAGCATCAGCACGTCCGGGTGCAGCGACTGCGCCAGCGCCACCGCCTCCTGGCCGCCCGACGCCTCGCCGACGACGCGCACGGCAAGCGAGGTCTGCTCCTCGAGAAACGCGCGCAGGCCCAGGCGCAGCACGGTGTGGTCATCGGCGAGCAGGACGCGGATCGGGTTCATGACGGCGACTCCTTGGCGTCCTGGCTGAGCGGTGCGACGACGTGAATGGTGGTGCCTTGGCCGGGCTTGGCGTCGATCTCCAGGGTTCCGCAGAGCAATTGCGCCCGTTCGCGCATGCCGCACAGGCCCAGGTGCTGTTGCAACGCGCGCGCCGAGCCCGGCTCCTCCGGCGCGAAGCCGACGCCGTCGTCCTCCACCGTCAGCGCCACGCTGTCCTTGCCAAACGCCACCGTGACCAGCACGTGATCGGCCGAGGCATGACGTACGACATTCTGCAGTGCTTCCTGGAAGATACGGAACAGCGTCACGGAGGTCTCGCGATCGAGCGGCGCCTCGTCGCCATCGACGCACAGCTGGCCGCGGATGGACTGCTCGCGCGCCACGCGCTCCAGGTGCCACTGCAGCGCCGGCAGGAAACCCATGTCGTCCAGCACCAAAGGCCGCAAATCCAAGAGGATGCGCCGCGCGGTCGCGTGCATGGCCTGGGTCTGCTCCTCCAGCGTCCGCAGGCGCGCCGCGATCGCCGGCGCCATCGGCTGGCGCGACAGGCGCTCGATCTCCAGCCGCAACGCCGCGAGATCCTGGGCGACCGTGTCATGCAGGTCGCGGGCGATGCGGCGGCGCTCCTCCTCCTGCGCGCTCAGCACCCGGCGCAGCAGGGCGCGGCGCTGCTGTTCGATCGACAATTCCTGTTCGTGCAGGATGACTTCGCGGTCGAGCGCGGCGCGGTGCTGCGCCGTTTCGGCCAGGGACTCCAGCCGGCGCGCGTGCCAGCGGCTCAGGGCGTGGGCCAGCTCGCCGACCTCATCGGCACCAAACTCCGGCACTTGCAGCGGCAGCCCCGTCGCCTCGGCCTCGCGCACCGCGCGCGTCAGGCGCACGACCGGGCGCACGACGCTGCGCACCGACAAACCGACGAAGATCAGGAACAGCGGCACGAAGGCGGCGCCCACCGTGGCCATGTGGCGCTGCAGGCCGATCTCCGGCTGCAGGGACTCGGCTTTCGCCTCGCGCGCCGCGAGGGCCGGCAGCGGCGTTTGCACCGGCCCGGCGAAGGCGTGGCCGGCACTCGCCGTCGTGCCGTGGCAGGTGGGGCACAGGCTGTCCATCGGCCGGCGCTCCGCAATGGCGCGGCACAGCGTGCTGTCGCGCTGCGAGGCGGCGAACAGCTCGGCCGAGTGGGTCGACGCCAGGACGGCGCCGACGAGGCAACCGCCTCCCAGCAAAGCAAAAAGCAGCGCGCGGTGGTAGAGACTGCCGCGCAAGCCCGGCCGGCGGCCGAGCGGCAGATGCATGGGCTCGGGCATGAGCGCCACCGAGCAAGGAGGATCCTTGTTGCGGCCCAGCATACGCCTGCGCGGGCGCCGCGCCAGGGGGCGGTGGACGATTATGGATACTGTTATCGTATTCTCAGCCGCCGTCCATCCTCCTGGTCCGTCATTCCCGCGAAAGCGGGAACCCAGGCTCCTTCCTGCGGTTTCTAGCCTGGGCCCCCGCTTTCGCGGGGGTGACGAAAGTGTTGCATTGACGCGCGCTTGCTCTTCCGCGACCCTTCCGGCGATGCGCCATCTCCTCCTTCTCGCCAGCCTCCTGTCCGCCTGCGCCGCACCGGTGCAAGGCTCCGCCCACATCGCTGCGCCGACGGCTGACGCCGCCGCGGACGCCGCGCCGCGCAAGCCCGCCGCCGATGCCGTCGCGGCGCCTGACGTCGCTGCACCTGCCGCCGATGTGCCGGCAGCAACGGATGTCCCCGCCACACCTTCCGTTTTGCAGACCACGCCCTGCCGCGTCGCGACGTCCGCGCCCAAGTGGTGGCACGACGCCGTCGGCTACGAGATCTTCGTGCGCAGCTTCGCGGACTCCGACGGCGACGGCATCGGCGACCTCAAAGGCGTCCTCGCGCACCTCGACTACCTCAATGACGGCAAACCGGGGCAAGGCAACGACTTGGAGGTCGACGTCCTCTGGCTCATGCCGACCTTCCCGTCGCCCAGCTACCACGGCTACGACGTCACGAACTACCGCGGCGTGAATCCGGACTACGGCACGGACGCGGACTTGGACGCGCTGGTGGCGGCGGCGCACGCGCGCGGCATGAAGGTCGTGCTCGACCTCGTGGTCAACCACACCTCCTCGCAGCATCCCTGGTTCGTCGATTCCGCGGCGCAGACCGGGCACCAGGACTGGTATGTCTGGGCGGACAAGGACCTGGGCTGGAAGCAGCCGTTCGGCAAGAGCAAAGTCTGGTACCAGAGCGGCGTGCGCTTCTACTACGCCGTGTTCTCCAAGGGCATGCCGGACCTGAACTTCACGACGGCGGCGGTGCGGCAGGAAGTGCAGGACATTGGTGCGTATTGGCTCGGGCGCGGG
>CAIXAA010000995.1 GCA_903917305.1 uncultured Myxococcales bacterium
ACGAGCGGCCTGCTGGAGTACCCGCACTACACCCGGCCGCGCAACTTCGAGGGCCAGGAGGTGCCGGAGGTGCTGATGGGCGGCAATCACGCGGCGATCGCCCTGTGGCGGCGCCGGCAAGCGCTGCTGCGCACGGCACAAAGGCGGCCGGACCTGCTTGCCAGCGTGAAGGTCGCGCCCCAAGATGCCGCCTGGCTGGCGGCTGCCTTGGCTGTCGAGCCCGATCCAGAGCCTTGACTTTTTGGACACAATGTCTATCTTCCTCGCCCTCGTTCACTTCCCCTGCCTCAACCGGCGCGGCGAAGTGGTGGCCACCGCGCTGACGAACGTCGACATCCACGACCTGGCAAGGTCGGGACGGACCTTCGGAACTGCCGGTGTCTACATCGTGACGCCGATTGACCTGCAGCTCCGGATGATCGAGGAAGTCCTCGGACACTGGACGCAAGGTCAGGGCTCCAAGCACGAACGGCGGGCCGAGGCGATGCGACGCGTGCGGGGTGTGCCCTCGCTGCAAGACGCTGCGGATGACATCGAGAAGCGGACGGGATCGCGGCCAAGGCTGGTGGTCACGGGCGCGCAGATGCAGGGCCAGCTGGTCAGTTTCGCGAACCTGCGCAAGCAGTTGCGCGAGGACGACACGCCGGTGCTGCTGGTGTTCGGAACGGGTTGGGGGCTGGCGCCCGAGATCATCGAGCGCGCCGACCTGCGCCTGCCGCCGATTGCGCGCGACCCCGCGCTGGCGGACCCGAGCGGTCCGTACAACCACCTGTCGGTTCGCGCCGCGGTGGCCATCGCCCTGGATCGCCTGTTGGGCGATCGGTAGCAAGGGCAACGATTTCAAGCACTGCTTGCGGTGCTTTCAAGGCGGCCGGCTGTGACCGGCGCCGAATTGGACGCAAGTCCCCTGCCGGGGACCGCTGCAATCCTGTGAGAAGCAAGGAGACTGGATATGAAGCTCGTCGAATACGTTCAGAGTGGCCATTTGCGCTTCGATCTGCCCGAGTTCCGCACCGGTGACACGGTCCGCGTGCACGGCCGCATCATCGAGGGCGACAAGGAGCGCGTGCAGATCTACGAGGGCGTCGTCCTGCGTCGGTCGGGCATGGGCATCAACCAGAGCTTCACGGTCCGCAAGATCTCGAACGGCATCGGCGTGGAGCGCGTGTTCCCGCTGCACAGCCCCCGGATCCTGAAGCTGGAAGTCGTGTCGTCCGGCAAGGTTCGCCGCTCGCGCATCTACTACCTGCGCGCCCTGCAGGGCAAGGCCGCGAAGCTGCGCCGCATCGACTGAGCCCGGTCGCTCAGAACGGCTCCAGATCCAGCCACTCGATGTGTTCGCCGTTCTCGTGCAACGTCACGAGGACGACGGCGACTTCGATTCGCGCCAGATCCTGTTGATCGCAAAGTGTTTGCGCCATGCGCCACAGCCGCTGCTGCTGGCGCCGCTGCACCCGTTCGGCTTGCACCTGCCGGCCGCGCGACGCCTTGACTTCGAGCAGCAGGCCGACGCGCTGGCCGTTTTCCACGCGAAAACACACGACATCCGCTTCGCCGCGGCCGAGTCGCACGTTGCTGCGCCCGGGTTGCCAGCCGCGCTCGGCCGCGACGCGCAGCGCGATCGCCTCGCCACGGCGGCCCGTGTCGTGCGCCTCGGTCATCGCAGCGGCAGCCCTGGGGTGACCGGCGCTGCAGCCGCGCACAGCCGCGCCACCGGTCCGAAGCTGCGGCGGTGGATGGGCGTGGGGCCGAGGCGCTCGAGCGCCTCCAGGTGCATCGGCGTCGGATACCCCTTGTGGATCGCCAGGCCATAGCCGGGATACTCGGTGTCCAGCTGCGTCATGTGCGCGTCGCGGTGCACCTTGGCGAGCACCGACGCAGCCGCGATGCACAGGCTGCGGGTATCGCCCTTGATCACGGTGTGCTGGGCAATCCGCGTAAAGCCAGGAACTTGCATGTGACCATCGACCAGCAGCGCGGCCGGCAGGGGCAGGCCGAGCGCAACCAGCTGACGAC
>CAIXAA010000996.1 GCA_903917305.1 uncultured Myxococcales bacterium
CGCCGGCGTACAAGCGGCTCGTGGCCAGCGGCGAGATCCCGGAGATCGGCCTGGGCTCGATCCCGTACAACTTCAGCCGCGGCGATTGCACCTATACACCGCCGCTGCTCAAGGACTTCGACTTCCGCGGTGTGCTCATTCGCGAATACCTGCGCATGTTCTTCACGCGGCCGATGACGATCTACCACTTCTTCAACCGCAACCGCCCGCGCAGCGTGCTTGGCGTGCTGCGCGGCAAGTACGCAGAAGGCTGACTTCTTGCGTCTTTGGCCAGCCAGTCCAGGAGGTCGCGCTTGCGTGTGCTGTTCATCAAGTCCCGCAGCCTGAAGTCGTCGGTGAACGCCTACACACCGCCGCTGGGCGTGCTGTACCTGGCGGCCTACCTGCGCAAGCACATGGACGCGCAGGTGCGCATCGCCGACGTGATCCACATGGCGGATCCGTGGAGCGAAATCGCAGGCGCGGTGCGCAGTTACGAACCAGACCTGGTGTGCCTGAGCGGCCTGACCTGCGAGGCGTCGACGCTGCACCGCATCGCCGAGATCACGCGCTCGGTGCGGCCGGGCGTGCCGGTGCTGGCGGGTGGCCCGCATCCGTCCTCGGATCCGGCGGCGGTGCTGCGCGACGAGAACATCGACGCCGTGGTCATCGGCGAGGGCGAAGAGACGCTGCTGGAGCTGGCGCAACAGATTCAAGCCGAGCCCGAGACCTGGCGCACGCCGGCGTCGCTCCTGGCCATTCGCGGCGTTGCATCGCGCGGGCCCGACGGCGCGATGCGCCATTCGCCGCCGCGCCCCACGATCAGCGACCTCGACGCCCTGCCCACGCCGGCCTGGGATCTCATCGACGTCCGCTGGTTCTGGAGCCGCCGCAGCATGTCGACCTGCGGCGTGCGCCCGTACATGCCGATCTTCACGTCGCGCGGCTGCCCGTTCCACTGCAATTACTGCCACGATCTGTTCGGCAAGCGCTTTCGCGGCCGCAGCCCGGAAAACGTCGTCGAAGAGATGGCGATGCTGCAGCGCGTCTACGGCGTGAACGACTTCGAGTTCATCGACGACAGCATCAACCTCGACAAGAAGCGCTTTACCGCGATTCTCCAAGGTCTTCTGGACCGGGGGATGCACCCCAAGCTGCACTTCCCCAACGGCGTGCGCACGGACCTGCTGGAAGAAGAGCAGATCCGGCTGATTCACGCGGTGGGCGCCGGCGAGATCTCCGTGGCGGTGGAGTCCGCGTCGCCCAGGTTGCAGAAGCTGACCAAGAAGAACCTGGACTTGGACAAGGTGCGCCGCAACATCGAACTGATGGCCGACCTGCACATCTTCACGCGCGGCTTCTTCATGCTGGGCTATCCGACGGAAACGGAAGACGAATTGCTGGCGACCATCGAGTACGCGGCAACGTCGCGGCTGCACCTGGCGTCGTTCCACATCGTGACGCCGTTTCCAGGCACGGAGATCCACGAGCAATTCGCCGCCGCTGGCAAGCTGCGCGACGACGCCGCCCTGGTCGACTTCGAGTACTCCGGCGCGCCGTTCAACGGCAGCATGGCATCCGACGAGCGCTTCCACGCGCTGTTCCGCCGCGCCTACTACCGCTTCTACCTGCAGCCCGGCCGCGTCGCGCGCATCTTGCGCGATCGACCGTACTGGAGCGGCTACAGCGACGAAGTCTTGAGCCTGGTCAACAAGTTTGCCGCGTTCCGCCAGATTCGCGAGGCGCTGCGGCTCTGACGAATCCGCCTATGGCGCGCAGGCTTGCACGAAGTACGGCACCGGCTTGCCGGAGGTCCAACTCGACTTGTCCGCGACCACCAGGCGCAGCACGTGGCAGCCGGGCCCAATCTCCACAGAATCGACGGTCTTCTGCACGTCCGCCAGGCCACTCATCAGATCGAGCACGACGCGGCCTGATGCCTCGGTGGCGCCTTGATGCACGGCCACCACACCCGGCCCGAGCTTCTGGGCCGGCGGCGCCGCCTTCTCGTCCACGGGCAGCCGCAGCGCGCGCCAGACCGCCCCCTGCGGCGTACGCTCGAACTCGAACTCGGCGAAATCCTTGCGCGTAGGCACGTTGCTCGCCTCGACGGCGTGGACACCACTGGCGATGATCGAGGCAAGGGAGCCACTCAGCGGGATGCGCAGCACGGAGAAACCTGTCTCCGCCGGGATTCGGACAGGCTCCTCCCAGCGCCAGATCCCCGCGTCGCCGACCTCGAGTGCCTTGCCACCTTCCGTCACCAGCGCCGCGCGGCCTTCCGCGACGACCTTGGTCACCTGGCCATCCGGGCGCACCGACACCTCGAAGCGCAAGCCGAGCACCGGCGAAGCGACGCGGACCTCCGCAATGCCATCGGCCTGCGGCAGCATGCCTTCGATGCGCCAGGCAGCCTCGCTCCACAGCTGCGGCCGGCTGAGGACCGCGAGCGCCAGCAGCAGCGAGGTCTCCTCGACCACGACGCGCGGGCATTCCGCCACGGTCGTGCCGGAACGAACGACGCATTCGCGGCCCTTGCGCTCAAAGCGCAGGCCCAGGCCGCACCACTCGACGGCGATGCTGTCCTTGGCGATGTCCAGGATGTCGTGCTGGATCGCGGCGCCGCGCGTGCGCGCCAGGCCGTGGCGACCGACGGCGAGGCCGCTGCCAAAGCGCGGTGCCAGCCAGGTGGCGGCGCGGCCCAGCAGCCACTCGGCATCGACCAGCATCCGCGGCTCACGCGTGACCGCGGACGCCGTCGCCGGCGCCGGCAGGTCCGTCGCGGTCGCGTGGGCGGGAAGGCCAACGGCGTCCTTGCTCGGTCGCGCCGTCGGGCCCGGCGCACGCGTGTCGGAGCTGCAGCGGCAACCGGCCGTGCCCAGCAGCGCCACACACGCAGCGGCCAAGGCAAGGCGGCTCAGAAAAACACGATTCGACATGGGACGTCGCACTCCAGCTGATGCCACGGCGCAGTTCCGCGGATGACGCGCGACGGTAGCAGCCGCATCTGGCCAACACAACTCAAACACAGGGGGCAAACACATCGGCGGTTGCCGCAGTTCCCGGCTGGCGATAGGCTAGCTGCGCGACCGAGCC
>CAIXAA010000997.1 GCA_903917305.1 uncultured Myxococcales bacterium
ACGCCATTCCGGCGCATCCTGCTGGAGCCGGCGACGCGCGTGGCCGGCCCGTCGCTGCTGGCCTGGGGCCTGCAAGCCGCGTGCAATGCCTCGCTGCATCTCGACTTTCTTCGCCAACAGGGCTGCAAGGTCGTCATGTGGCAGGAGATCGAGAGCGACGAGCATGGCGCCGGTGCCGCGCTGGTGCGCGACTTGCACGAATTGGCATTGCATCACACGGGGTTGGCTCTGTCGGTGGACATGGACGCCTTCGCGCAGTCCGTGGCACCGGGCGTCAGCGCGCCGTCGCCCCTTGGGGTGCCGCCGGGCGCCGTCGTGCTGGCCGCGGCCTCGCTGGGCCACCAGACCTGCGCAACGCAACTAGGGATTTACGAGCTGAATCCGCGCTTCGATCAGGATGGCGCCACGGCGCGGCTGGCGGCGCGGATCGCTTGGAGCTACGTGACGGGGCTCGCGTAGCGCGTCAGTGCGTGGTCGCCGCTGCCGGCCCATCCTCATAGATACCCAGGTAATCCCTGGCAAATCCCTCCGGCGACGCCAGGAACGCCTGCGGATTGTCCAGCCGCAGCGCATGGCGCAGCACCTGATCGACGTGCTCCACCAGCACGATCTCGATACCCTTGAGCACTTCCTTCGGAATCTCGGCCAGATCGCGCTCGTTCTCCTTGGGGCACAGGACTACGGCGATGCCGGCCCGGTGCGCCGCGATCACCTTCTCCTTCAGGCCGCCGATCGGCAACACCCTGCCGCGCAAGGTGATCTCGCCCGTCATCGCCACATCGTGCCGCACCGGGATCTGCGTCAGCGCCGAGCTCAACGCCGTGGCAATCGCAATGCCCGCCGACGGACCGTCCTTGGGAATCGCGCCCTCGGGGAAGTGCACGTGCAGGTCGATCTTCTGGTAGAACTCCTTGCCAAGGCCAAGCTGCTGGGCGCGCGATCGCACGTAACTCATCGCAGCCTCAACGCTTTCCTTCATCACCTCACCAAGCTTGCCCGTCACCGTGAGCCGGCCCTTGCCCGGCAGCAGCGAGACCTCGACCAGCAGCAGGTCGCCGCCCACCGACGTCACGGCGAGGCCGTGCGCGAGGCCGACGCGATCCGCCTCCTCGCTGGCATTTCGCCGGTACTTCTCGGCACCTAGCATCTCCGAGACTTCCTTGGCGCCGATGCGGTACTTCTTCTTGCCCTTGGGCTTGGACAGGTAATCCGTCGCGATCTTGCGGCATACCGCGCCGATCTGCCGCTCCAGGCTGCGCACGCCGGCCTCGCGCGTGTAGGAGCGGATGAGCGACTCCAAGGCTTCGTCGGTCATCTTGACGTCCAGAGCCGCCAGACCGTTGTCGTGAATCTGCCTTGGCACCAGATACTTGCGCGCAATCTGCAGCTTGTCCTGCTCGGTGTAGCCGCCCAGCTCGATGATCTCGAGCCGGTCCGACAGCGCCCACGGAATCGCCGAGAGGTTGTTGGCCGTCGTGATGAACAGCACCTTGGACAGGTCGTAGTCGAGGTCGATGTAGTGATCGACGAACGCCTCGTTCTGCTCCGGGTCCAACACTTCGAGCAGCGCCGCCGACGGATCGCCGCGAAAGTCCATGGACATCTTGTCGATTTCGTCCAACAGCAGCACCGGGTTCGACGTCCCCGCGCGCTTCAAGGCGTGGATGATCTTGCCCGGCAGCGCGCCGACGTAGGTGCGCCGGTGCCCGCGAATCTCGGCCTCGTCGCGCACGCCGCCCAGCGAAAGCCGAACGAACTTGCGACCTACCGCCCGCGCGATGCTCTTGGCCAGCGAGGTCTTGCCCACACCGGGCGGCCCGACCAGGCACAGCACCGGCCCGCGCCCGACCTGCCCGACAAGCTGTTGAACGGCAAGGTATTCGAGGATGCGCTCCTTGGCCTTGTCGAGGCCGTGGTGGTCGTCGTCCAGCGTCTTGCGCGCCGCCGGCACGTCCAGCGTGTCCTCGGTCATCGTGCCCCAGGGCAGGGACAGCACCCAGTCGATGTAGGTGCGAACCACGCCTGCTTCCGCGGACATCGGGTTCATCATCTTGAGCTTGCGGAACTCGCGCTCCAGGCGGACGCGCGCCTCCTCGGAGACTTCGCGGCTCGAGATCTCCTGGGCCAGCTCCTCCAATTCGTTCTTGAATTCATCGGCTTCAGCCGGCGGCTCACCTTCGGGCGCCTGCGCCTGGCGCGAACCCGGCGGCGCGCGCTTGCGGCTGCGGCTCTCCACCGACAGCGTCTCGGTCTCGGTCTCGATGACCTCGCACAGCCGCCGCAGCCGGGCAAACGGGCCCAGCGTCGACAAAAGCTCCTGCCGTTCCGCGATCTTGAAGCCGACGTGCGCGGTGATCGTGTCCGCAAGCTGACCCGCGTCCTCGATGGCGGTGACGCTCATCAGGATCTCCGGCGGAATCCGGCGGTTCACCTTGACGTACGCCTCGAAGGCCGCGCGCGCCGCCTGACGCAGCGCCTCGGCCTCGACGGCATCGACTTCGGGCTCCGGCTGCGGGTGCAGGACGGTCACCTCGGCGCACAAGTACGGAAGATCTTCAACGAAACGCTCGATGCGCGCCCGGCTGCGCCCTTCGACCAGCACTTTGACGGTGCCGTCGGGCAGCCGCAGGATCTGCACCACCGCGGCGATGCAGGCGACGTCGTACATGTCGTCGCGGCTCGGATCGTGGGTGCGCGCGTTGACCTGCGCGACCACCAGGATGTCCTTCTGCGGCCTCTCGAACGCCGCCTCCAGCGCCGCCACGGAGCGCTCGCGCCCCACGTACAGCGGCACGACCATGTGCGGAAACACGACGACGTCGCGCAAAGGTAGGATGGGCAACCGGATCAGGCCCGGGCCTTGGGGATCTTGCTTCATGTGGGTCTCCGCGTACTTAGCACACTGTTGGCCGATGGATGCGGACCGGCGCAGCCGGATCACCAAAGCCAGCGCGTTAGGGCGCGGCGTGGAACACAGCGTGGATCACGCCGCGCCGGCTTCCAGGCCGACCAGCGGGCGCTTGGCGTGCGAGATCGTGTCTTCGTCGATCAGCACTTCGCGCACCTGGCTGTCGCCCGGCAAATCGTACATGATTTCGAGCATTGCCTCTTCGAGGATCGCCCGCAGGCCGCGCGCGCCGGTCTTGCGCTCGATGGCCTTGCGCGCCGTCGCCCGCAGCGCCGACTCGGTGAACTTGAGGTCGATGCCGTCCATCTCGAACAAGCGGCGGAACTGCTTGGTCAGCGCGTTCTTGGGCTCGACCAGCACGCTCATCAGCGCGTTCTCGTCCAGTTCGTGCAATGCCACGACCACCGGCAGACGGCCAACGAATTCCGGAATCAAGCCGTACTTCATCAGATCTTCGGGCTGCACCATGTCGAGCAGGAAGCTGCGATCGTGGTTCTCGCCCTCGACCTTCTCCTTGCCGAAACCGATGGTCTTGTTGCCGACGCGCCGCTCGATGACCTTGTCCAGGCCCGAGAACGCGCCGCCGCAGATGAACAGGATGTTCGTCGTGTCGACCGGAATGAACTCCTGCTGCGGGTGCTTGCGGCCGCCTTTCGGCGGAACATTCGCGACCGTGCCTTCCAGGATCTTGAGCAGCGCCTGCTGCACGCCCTCGCCCGAGACGTCGCGCGTGATGCTGACGTTCTCGGATTTGCGAGTAATCTTGTCCACTTCGTCGATGTAGACGATGCCGCGCATCGCCGCGTCGACGTCGTGATCGGCGGCCTCCAGGAGGCGCACGATGATGTTCTCGACGTCCTCGCCGACGTAGCCCGCCTCGGTCAGCGTGGTCGCGTCGACGATCGTGAACGGCACCTTGAGGACGCGCGCCAGCGTCTGCGCCAGCAGCGTCTTGCCCGAGCCGGTTGGCCCCAGCAAAAGCACATTGGACTTCTGCAGTTCGATGTCAGCGTGCTTGCCGCCCTTGAAGTCGATGCGCTTGTAGTGGTTGTACACCGCGACCGACAGCACCTTCTTGGCGCGGTCCTGACCGATGACGTAGTCATCCAGAATTTTGCGCAATTCCCGCGGCTTTGGGATCGACGCCAGGTTCGGCAACTTGTCGTCGCGGTCGACCTCTTCGGCGATGATGTCATTGCACAGCGCGATGCACTCATCGCAGATGTAGACCGTCGGCCCCGCGATGAGCTTCTTCACCTCTTTCTGGGACTTGCCACAGAAAGAGCACGAGAGGTTGCTGGCGTCTCGGCGGCGTTCCGTCATCGATCTCTCCTCTGGGCGCACGTCAGCATCGACCGCATCCTATACGCACCAACCGGCCGCCGTCAAAGAAAGCTGCGCCGGGCTAGGCATTCGGGACGGCGGAATCCCCTGTTGTTTCGCAAGATAGTCGCGTGCAAACAGAGGCCGACGCCCCCGCCATCAAGCCTTGGGCTTGCGCACGAATACCTGGTCGACAATGCCGTAAGCCTTGGCTTCTTCCGGCCCGAGGTAGAAGTCGCGGTCCGTATCCAGCTTGACCTTGTCGATGGGCTGGCCCGTGTGGTTTGCCACGATTTCGTTGAGGATCTGCTTGGTGTACAGCATCTCCCGCGCCTGGATCTCGATGTCCGTCGCCTGCCCCGAGAACCCGCCGAGCGGCTGGTGCAGCATCACGCGGCCATGCGGCAGGATCGCGCGGCGGCCCTTGGAGCCCGCAGACAGCAGCACGGCCGCCATCGACGCCGCCTGACCGATGCAGATCGTCGAGATCGGCGCCTGCACGTACTGCATGGTGTCGTAGATCGCCATGCCGGCGCCGACGAGGCCGCCCGGGCTGTTGATGTAGAGCGAGATCTCCTTCTGCGGATCCTCGCTTTCCAGAAACAGCAGCTGCGCCATGATGGAGTTGGCGACGTAGTCGTTGATCTCGGTGCCGAGGAACACGATCCGGTCCATCAACAGGCGCGAGTAGATGTCCGAGTGCCGTTCGCCGCGCGGCGTCGTCTCGGTCACGATGATGTTGTTCCACGTCTTCATCGCTCGCTCCTGGGAAAGAACTTGCTACAGGACGGCGTGGCCAACCGGCGCATCGTCGTCTTCGTCGTGGTCGTGATCGCAGTCCGGCCCGTGGACGTGCGCCGGCTGGGCCGGCTCCGGCGCGTTGCGCGCATTCGCTTCGGCCTCGCGGGCCTGGCGCAGGTTCTGCGTCTCGCTCGTGGTCACCTTCGCGGCGTTGACCAGCAAGTCCATGGCCTTCTCCGCGCGCACGCGGTTCTTGAGTCCGTCACGACCGTCTTCCGAAGCATAGCGGCGGCGGATGGCATCCGCATGCTCGGGATCCTCGGCGACGAACTGCTCCAGGCGCGCATCGAGGTCGGCATCGGTGACTTCGACGTTGGCATCGGTGGCAAGCGCCTGAATCAACAGGTTGTGCCGCAATTCTCCCCGCGCAGTGGCGGCGAACTGGCCGCGCAGCTGCTGCAGCGGACCCGCGAGCTGGCGAACCTGCTGTTCGGACAGGTTGCCGAACATGCGGCCGAGCTGCTCGTCGACGACGTGGTCCACGATCGCGCGCGGCACTTCGACCGGGTTGTGGGCCAGCAGATGGTCCACGGCGGCCTTGCGGCGCAGCTCCAGCGTGCGGCGCTCCGCCTCGGCGGCCAGATCGGCCTGCGTCTTGGCGCGCAGCGCGGCGAGGTCGGTCGCGCCCACATCCACGGCAAAGGCATCGTCCAGCTTGGGGATCGCCAGGCGCTGCCCCTCGCGCACGGTGACCTTGAGCGCCACTTCGGTGCCCGCGGCAAGGCCGTGGCCGTCTTCCGTAATCGTCACGGTGCGCTCGATCGTCTCCTCGGCCGTGGCGCCGCGCACGGCCTCGTCGACGACCGCCGGCACGTGGCCGGGACCGACGATGAACCGGCGCGCTTCGGCCACCACGGGCGTGCCCGTGTGCTCGCCCTGCGGCACGAGCGCGTAGTCGACGGTGACCTCGTCCCCCGCCTCCATGCCGCCTTCCACGGGGGCGTTCTCGCCGCGCTCGCGGCACTTGTGCTCGAGCGCCTCGTCCAGATCCGCCTCATCCGCGACGACAGCCGGCACGCTGAGCTCCGCGCCCTCGTAGCCCGTCGGGTGCAGCTCCGGCATGACTTCGACGCTGCACGTCACCGGCAGCTCGAGATCGCGGCGCAGCTCGCCGACCGACTCGATCTCCGGCCGGCTCGCGGCATGCACCTCGGCCGCCTGGATCGCCTTGAACACATGATCCTGCAGCAGCTTGTCGAGGACGGCGCGGCGGATCTCGGTGCCGTGCATGCGCTCGATCATCGACGCGGGCGCCTTGCCGGGCCGAAAACCGGGGACGCGCGTCTTGGCGGCGAAGCGCTGCGTCGTCGCGGCGAACGCGGCGGCCACCGTGCTGGCGGGAATCGTGAAGGTGAGGCGACGGCGCACCTGGGAGACGGTCTCGAGCTTGACGTCCATGAACGACCTTGATGTGCGCGGAGGCGCGGTGACAGAGCCGGCTGCGGCAGGACAGGACCTGCGGGCTTGGCAGGCGCTGACAACACGCGTGAGGCTCTACGGATTCCTGCGTCGGGTGCGAGAAGAGGGACTCGAACCCCCACGCCAAAGGCGGCAGAACCTAAATCTGCTGCGTCTACCAGTTCCGCCATTCTCGCAGGGTCTTGGCCGGCTGCCTGGCTGGCTTCCCGGGACGCCGTGCGCGCGCCAGCGCGGCGCGTTTAGCCGGGCACCGCAGGTTCTGAACTGCACGGCGCCGTGCAAATGAAGCTGCCGTGCACTAAGGAGTGACCCCTGATGGAATCGAACCATCAACCTCCGGATTAAGAGTCCGCTGCTCTACCAATTGAGCTAAGGGGCCATACATACAAAGAACATCGAGATACAAAGAGCTGAGGCAGCAGGAAGCACACAGAACCGGAACACCTGCGAGCGCGCCCGGCAGGATTCGAACCTGCGACCGCCGGATTCGAAGTCCGATGCTCTATCCAGCTGAGCTACAGGCGCATAGGACTGCTCAGCAACGCTCGCCACAGACACTTGCCTCGGGACACCGACACCGCACAGGCATCGGGACGCGGGGTGGAAGACGGGGTTTGAACCCGCGACATCGGGAACCACAATCCCGCGCTCTACCAGCTGAGCTACATCCACCGCTGGCGCCGGGCATGGTAGCGATCTTCGGTTCGGTGTCAAGTGCGCGGGCGGAGGATCGACGGGGTTTGCGATAGTCCTTGCCCAACCATGGGTTGGGCTTCCCCCCGCCACCGCCGCCAAGCCCCGCCGGCA
>CAIXAA010000998.1 GCA_903917305.1 uncultured Myxococcales bacterium
GTCGCCGACGGCCTTGTTCGAAGGCGTGTAGCGCAGTTCCGGCGCCTTGCCGAGGCGGCCGATGAGGATGACTTTGTTGACGCTGGCCATGGTGCTCCGGGCGGAAGGGAGGTTGGGCGACCATCCTATGCTGCCGCGCCTTCGCACCGCAAGCCTGCGGCTCAGGTGGCGTGCCCAGCGCCATTGCGCTAACGTGTGGGGCGAGTTGCACCCCTCCGCCAGCCCGTCGGCAGGCGACCAGCAGGCAGCGAGAAGGCGTGCAACCACAGGAAACATGGCAGAAACGCGCAGACTGACAGTCGGGTTCCAGGACAACGAAGGGCTGCGCGTGGTGTGCGGCGAACGCGACTCGAACTTGCGCTGGCTGGAGTCGCGGCTTGGCATCCGCGTTCTGCCGCGCGGGATGGAGCTGCACCTGCACGGCGGTCACGACGAGGTCGCGGTGGCGGCCGAAGTGCTCGCGGCGGTGCTGGTCAAGGTGCGCGCCGGCGACCTGATCGATACCGACGATCTGAGCCAGATCATGGCGATGCGCGCGACGGCAACGCAGCCGGCGGGCACGTTGCGGCCGCGACCGCTAATGCGCGCGGTGACCGACCCCGAGTTGGGCGAAGGCAGCCGCGCCGTGGCGCCGAAGTCCGCGGGTCAGCAGCGCTATGTCGAAGCGATTCGCGACCATGACGTCGTGCTGGGCGTCGGACCGGCAGGGTCGGGCAAGACGTACCTGGCGATGGCCAGCGCGGTGGCGGCGATGCACCGGCGCGAGGTCAAGCGCATCGTGCTCACAAGGCCGGCGCTCGAGGCCGCGGGGGAGCGCCTGGGCTTCCTGCCCGGCGATCTCAACGAGAAAATCAGTCCTTACCTGCGCCCGCTGTACGACGCCCTGCGCGATCTGGTCGACGAGGACAAGTTCGTGCGCATGATGGATCGCGGCCAGATCGAGGTCGCGCCGCTGGCGTTCATGCGCGGTCGCACGCTGCAGAACGCGTTCGTCATCCTGGACGAAGCGCAGAACTGCACGTCTGAACAGATGATGATGCTGCTGACCCGCATGGGCGAGCACACCAAGATCGTCGTCACGGGCGACCCGACGCAGAGCGATCTGCCGCGCGGGATTGCCAATGGCTTGCAGCACGCGGTCCACGTGCTGCAGGGAATCGACGGCATCGGCATCGTGCACCTCGGGCTGGAAGATGTGGTGCGTCATCCGCTCGTCGGGCGTATCATCGACGCCTACGCGGCGGACCGAGCCTCCAGGCTGGGGGACAGCGCCGCGCAGGCCGACCGCAAGATGCCCCGCTAGCTCCGATCTCGCCTCCCCTCAGGAATTCGACGTGATTGCCATGACTTCGGTGCGCAGGATGTCGCCGTGAACGGTGCCAAGCGTGGCTCGACGGCGCCCATGGGCCTGCCCGGCGAGCAACAGGAAGCGCGCGAGCGCCGCGCCGGCTTTCGCCGCAAGCTCGGCAACGCCCTGCTCGCGCTCGCGACTTGGATGGCCCTGGTCCTGATCGTCGGGCCCACCCGCGTGCCCAACGAACTGCCGCAACTAGGCCCCGCGACGCGCGATCTCGTCGCACTGCGCAGCTTCGACGACGAGGAGCCGGTCCCCGACCTGGCCTTGCGTCAGGAGCGCGCCGCCGCCGCCGTGCCCGTGCAATACAGCCTCGATCGCGAGGCGGCGTCGCGGCGCATCGACGGGCTGCGCGCGGCATTTCGCTTGCTGCGTCCGCAGTTCCGGCTGTACCTCTCGGATCGCGAGCGCCTGTTGGGCGAGCAGCGCGCCCGCAAGCTCGAACCTGGCGCCGTTCCTGAGGAAGTGACCGCGCTTGACCGCGACATCGACGAGGA